>SPCL01000142.1 GCA_004525335.1 Thermodesulfobacteriales bacterium | reverse complement strand
TTCTCTATTAATACGTTTCTGCCTCTTGGTCCTAGTGTGGCCTTCACTGCGTTGGCCAGCGTGTTTACGCCTCTTAACACTGCGTCCTGGGCTTCTCTGCCAAATTTTATTTCCTTTGCCATTAGTCTCTAATGCCTCCTGTTATTTTTATGATTCAAGTATCGCAAGTATCGCAGCTTCTTGGAGTATGAGACAATCTTCACCCTCGACATTCACTTCGGTACCTCCGTAATCTATATACACAACTCTGTCACCTTTTTTTGCAATCAAAGGAATAACGGAGCCGTCCATCTGTAGTCGACCATTACCCACCGCAAGAACCTCTCCTTCCTGAGCACTTCCGGCTTCAGTGTGAGCAGTCTCCGGAATAATAATTCCACCTTTTGTGGTTTCGGGTGTCTTGATCGGCTTAAGCAAAACCTTATCGCTAAGCGGTTTTATAGCCATATTTATAAATCCTCCTAAACTGAAATTGTTAAAGTTATATTTGACCCATCTAGTAAAAATCTAGGTATAAGTTAAGCACGAATTTTATAGTGTCAAGAGTAGTGACGAATTAAAGCAAAAAAGCAGGATCGATTTAACTTTTGTATCTCTATTATTAAGGTGACGTGCAAAACAAAAAGGAGTGTGATTTTTTAGTAATAATTCACATCAAAGGCATTTTTTATAATTTGGGCTTCTTCTGATATCAGATCAACTGAAACTATATCAAAACGCATGTCTTTAGATTCCATTTTGTTAGTTTCAAGATATATGAATGCGGTTGCCAGGAGCTTCTTTTGCTTAGAGTGTGTAACGGCCTCAATCGGAAGGCCATAATCTTGGCGGCTTCTGGCTTTAACCTCAACAAAGCAAAGCACACCTTTTCTATCCTCTGCAATTATATCTATCTCGCCCTGCCTGCAGCTAAAATTCTTCTCAAGGATTTTATACTTATCCTTTTTAAGGAACTTGCAGGCTAAATCCTCGCCTCTTCTGCCTGATGATCTGCTATCTTTTGGCATAAAAAAATTATCTCCAAAATCATTCTAGCTGCTTTATGTTTTGTTTTCTATAATATAAATTAGCAATACAATCTAAATTATACGGGATTGAGAAAGTGCTGATAGTAAGGAGCCTCATTTGAAGGATGGAAACGGATTAGAAATATCTACAAATTCTCCTGAAGCAATAGAAGTCATTAATAAATTTGGGAAAGATTTACTGTCCATGAGCAAGGGCGTGTCTGACATTATAGGCAAGGCAGATAATTATCCTGAAAACGCACTAATACAATCCTATTGTGCATGTGTGTTTCTTTATGGGCAGACAAGGGAGACAGACGCCGAAGCCAAAAAATATCTAGTACGGGCAAACTCGACACTAAAACACGCTAATCCACGAGAAAAACTTTTTCTCTCTGCAGCAAAAAGCTGGTCTGAGGGGAAAATCGAAGAAGGTACTCAAAAATTGGAGCAGTTGGTTAATGAGTGGCCAAGAGATTTAACATCGGCAAAAGTTCTAGAGTTCTTTTATTACATGAGGGGACAGCAATATTCGGGACCAAGATTTTTAAAGACAATGGAGACTATCTATGAGGACAATAAAGATTCCGGATATTTCCTGTCGAGCCTCTCTTTTGCTACTGAGCTTTGTGGAGATTATAACAAAGCGGGAGCTTTGGCACAGAGGGCTGTTGAAATTGAGGAAATAAATCCCTGGGCACACCATACAATCTCTCATGTGTTACTGAAAAAAGGAGACATAGAGGGCGGAATAAGAATATTGGAAGATTACGAGCATATATGGAATGAGAGTGGTCAGGCCATCAACTGTCATAATAATTGGCATCTGGCTCTGATGTATCTTGAAAATCTGGAGTATGAAAACGCTCTATCGTTTCTAAATGATCAAATTTTAAGAGAGAAACCATATTTAGTGATTCAGCACTTAGACTCTGTATCTTTACTAGGGAGAATTGAAATGGCGGGTTATGAAATCCCGGTCTCTATGTGGAAATCAATTTCAGATATAGCTATTCAGAATTCTAGTGACTGCTATGTTCCGTATAACAGCGCTCATTATATATACGCTTTGGCGAGAGCGGCGAGAAATGAGGAACTTGCAAATTCACTATTCAAAATAGAGGAATCTGCATCTAAAAAAACGGAGCATGAAAGAGATGTATGGGAAAAAACCGGCCTACCTCTTCTTCAAGCTTGCAAGTCTTATGCTATAGAGAATTACTCACAATCCGCTCAGATTTTAGAACCTGTTATTAACAACATAACGACTGTAGGCGGGAGTGACGCTCAGGTCGATTTGTTCAGGCAAACATATCTTCTTAGCTTGATTAAAAGTGGAGAGAAGAAAAAGGCCAAAATTTATCTTGATGAAATCAGCACTTCGGTTATCGCTACTCCATTAAACGATTATTGGAGATCTTTGATTTAATCCTCTTCCATTTTTTTCTTTAATTCCGCTAGTTTGGTAAGGGCATCAAGTGGGGTCATGGAATTAGTATCAAGCTCTTTTATTTCCTCTATTAGAGGGTGTTCTGTTGTTTCAAGAGCATTTTCATTTTCGGCAAATAGAGACGCCTGGCCGCCTAATATAGAATCTCGTAATAGGGATTGAGATTTTTCAAGATTTAGCAAAACCTTACGGGCTGACTTAATAACTCTCTCTGGAACACCGGCTAATTTTGCAACCTGGATACCGTAGCTATGACTGGTGGCGCCCGGGATTAGCTTTCTCAAAAATATGATTTTCTCCCCGTTGTCCTTCACATATATATTGTAGTTTTTGGTCCTCTTTTTTGATATGACAAGCTCGGCAAGCTCGTGGTAATGGGTTGCAAAAAGAGTGCGTGAGCCAAGATCGTGAAGAAACTCCGCTACCGCCCAAGCTATACTCATACCGTCAAAAGTACTTGTGCCCCTCCCTATTTCATCAAGTATTACGAGGCTCTTGTCAGTTGCGTGCCTTAAAATATATGCAGTCTCCACCATCTCAACCATAAAAGTAGAGTGTCCTTTTGCTAAATTGTCAGATGCCCCTACTCGTGTGAAAATTCTATCGGCAATTCCGATTGCGGCCTCTGATGCCGGAACAAAGCTCCCCATCTGAGCCATCAGAACGCTTAGAGCAACCTGCCTAATAAGGGTCGATTTTCCAGCCATATTGGGGCCAGTGATAATAAGGACCTGGTTTTCTTTTGAGTCTAGTTTTATATCATTTGGAACAAAGCCTTCACCCAAATCCATTCTCTCTATTACAGGGTGACGGTTATTTTTAAGCTCCAGCACTTTGTTATTAGAAATCTTAGGTCTTACATAATCATACTTTTCAGCAACTTCTGAAAGGGAGCAAAAAACATCTATTGTTGCAATAAGAGAGGCAGTTCTCCTAATTCTTTCAGATTCCCCAGCTACTTTTACTCTTGTATGTTCAAAGAGCTCACGCTCAATATCTAGGATTTTATCCTCTGCACCTAAAAGTTTTTCCTCATACTCTTTTAACTCCTGTGTTATATACCTCTCTGCATTAACAAGGGTCTGTTTTCTAATAAAGTATTCGGGTACTGAAGATAAATGTGTTTTGGTTACCTCGATATAGTATCCAAACACTTTGTTGTATCCGATTTTAAGTGAGCTTATTCCAGTAGATTCTTTTTCTTTTGATTCAAGCTCTGCTATCCATTTTTTGCCGTCCCTCCTGATCGCTCTTAACTCATCTAGTGTTAAATTAACACCCTCCTTTATCATTCCTCCGTCTCTTGATGATACAGGCGGTTCATCGACAATTACTCGCTCCAGCATCTCTCTTATATCACTTAGATCATCAATGCTGTTAGAAATTTGATTTAGGATTTTTGTATCTGTGCCCTCAATCTTGTTTTTTATCTCTGCAATATGGGTAGAAGAATCCCTCAGTGCGCCTAAGTCTCTGGGTCTGGCAGAAGTGGTGGAGATTCTTCCAATCAATCTCTCAATGTCACTTACGTTTTTAAGAGCTGCCCGTAGATCAGATTTTAAGCGTGGATTACCTTTAAACTCCTCAATTGCGTCAAGGCGAATCTCTATATCTTTTATTTTGATTAGTGGATTACTTATCCAGAACTTAAGGAGCCTCGCTCCCATAGCAGTCATGGTCTCATCAAGGACCCAAAATAGTGTTCCCTCCTCGCTATCTCCTCTAATATTCTTTAATAGCTCAAGGTTTCTTTTGGTCGAGTCGTCGACTAATAAGTACTCTGATTTTTCATAATAGCTGGGTTCGTCTAGCGGCGGCATTTCCTCCAGCTGCGTGTCTTTTAAGTATTGAATTAGCGCCCCACTTGCAGAAATTGAGCTAGGATGCTCCTCAAGACCAAAGGGCTCAAGTGTTTTTGCGGACAGGTGGTCCAAAAGGACTTCTTTTGAACGGTCAATATCCCATATCCAGGAATCAAGCTCAGTAACAAGTGCATTATGAGAACGGAGAAGCTCGGCTTTAGTAACTACCCCCCTGCCTTCGTCGTCTTGTATAAGAAGCTCCTTTGGTTCAATCTGAGAAAGCTCATCGATTAAGGCCTCAAGAGAATCAAAAGAGGTGGTTCTAAAGATGCCTGTTGAAATATCGGTATACGCAAAACCGTAGGAGTCATTATTTACATAAACGCTTGCAAGATAGTTGTTAGTTTTTGAATCAAGCTTCTCTGTATCTATTATTGCCCCTGGAGTAAGCACTCTTACAACTTTTCTTTTTACAACTCCTTTTGCGGTTTTTGGGTCTTCGACTTGTTCACATACGGCGACCTTATAACCTTCCTTAAGGAGCTTTGCCAGATAGGGCTCCGCGCTGTGGTGGGGCACCCCGCAAAGAGGAACAGGATTTTTGCCGGACTTATTTCTTGAGGTAAGAGCTATTCCTAACACCTTTGAAGCAACCTTTGCATCTTCATAAAACATTTCATAGAAATCACCCAAACGGAAAAAGAGTATTGAGTCGGGATATTCTTTTTTAATAGCGACGTACTGCTTTAGCATGGGGGTTTCGGTAGACATTGCTCAAATGATTATATCGATTCATTACAGAAGTCTCAATTGAATTGTGTAATAATCCCTAATAATGAAAGATCCAAGATTCAAAAGATTACTCTCTATTTCTTCTTTTGAATGATCAAAAGAAGCAAAAATCACCGACTGCACAGAAATTAGCTAAAAATTAATTACTCTGACTAAATCTTATAATTCCTCCCCATCCCGTATAAGATTTTTAACGCCTTCCTAATTAATTTTCTTCACACAATTTCTGTAATGTCGGAATCCAAGGACATAAGCAAAAGAAAGATTCTTCGGCTG
>SPCL01000043.1 GCA_004525335.1 Thermodesulfobacteriales bacterium | reverse complement strand
CCACTTGGTGGGGCTTACATCAGGCATTGACTGAACAACATAATCTTCGATCTCAAGAGGTTCAGCTAGAGTATGCGAAAACTCTCTTACAGTTTTGTAAAATTCTATAATCGACTCTTGAGAAAGGTTGTTTTCTTTATTGTTTTTATCTGAGTTTGTTGTCATAGTTGCCATCTTGACCTCCGGCTGCATTAGTTTATATACGACCGGTTTAATAATTTAGATTTGGATAGACTGAATCTATTTGGATTTAAATTATGAAAATAAGTGTAGCAAATACTTGCCTTTTTTACAAAGGGTACTTGTTTATTGTTATGATTTTATTAAGAAATTGGTGATTTTTTCTTTGAAATGCCGTCGATTCATATAACACCAAAGCTTATGGTATCACTACCATCCGTATGGAATATATACTTGATATATCTTCCAAACTACTTCCTTCTGACCTTTTTAAGTTTCTCTATCAATTGTTTTATTTCTTCGGATTTTACTTTCATGCTCACTCTGTTTACAACCAGTCTTGCCGTTATGTCTGTAATTGTTTCATACTCAACCAGATTATTTTTCTTTAAGGTTTCTCCAGAAGCTGATAAATCCACTATAACATCAGATAACCCTACCAGCGGAGCTAACTCTACAGAACCATAAAGTTTTACAATTTCAGCACCTACACCGAGGCTAGTAAAATGTTCATAAGTGGCCTTAGGGTATTTAGTTGCAACTCTGAGCGAGCGGTTTGATGCAAAGTCAAACCCTTTGGGTCCTGCTACTACTAACTTGCATTGGCCAATTCTGAGATCAAGTGGTTCATACAGGTCGTTTTTTTCTTCTAAAAGAGTATCTTTTCCCACAATACCGCAATCCGCAGCACCGTATTCTACGTAAGCAGGAATATCGGTAGGGCGTATGATAAGAAATTTCAAGCCTTGGTCTGGAAACTCGAATATTAGTTTTCTAGAATCTTTTAAGATGTCATTAACTTTATATCCTGCTTTAATAAAAAGATCTCCAGCTTCTTCTAGCAATCTTCCTCGTGCTACTGCAATTGTAATCATTCCTTCTCCCTCCAGATTCTAGCTCCTAAATTTTCGAGTTTCTTGTCTAATTTGTCGTATCCTCTATCTAGATGGTAGATACGCGATACTTCTGTTCTTCCACTTCCCGCGAGTGCGGCCAAAACAAGGGATGCGCTTGCTCTAAGATCACTAGCCATTGTTGGAGCCCCACTAAGTGAGGACACCCCTCTTACAACAGCGCTGTTACCGACAAGCTTTATATCTGCTCCCATTCTTCTTAGCTCCCCGGCATGTAAAAATCTTTGTGGGAATATTGTTTCAGTAATAATACTAAGCCCTTTGGCAACACTCATTAGTGTCATCATCTGAGCCTGCATGTCTGTTGGAAATCCGGGATAGGGAAGAGTGGTAAAATCAACGCTTTTTATCTCCCCATTTCCTTTAATCCTGATCCCCTCATCTTCACGGGTTATTTGAGCCCCCGCTTCAATAAGCTTTCCAATAAGCGCTCCCATATGCTCAAAGCGGCAGTTCTTAACCAAAACATCTCCACCAGTTAAAACCGAACCGATCAAAAATGTTCCTGCCTCTATTCTGTCCGGCATGACTTCGTACTCTTTTATGGGGGTTAGTTTTTTGACCCCTTTTATTGTTATTATGTCTGTTCCGGCGCCGCTTATCTGGGCACCCATTTCTATAAGAAAATTCGCAAGGTCAGTAACCTCAGGCTCGCACGCCGCATTGAGTATTACTGTCTCTCCCTCGGCAAGCACTGATGATAAAAGAAGGTTCTCTGTCCCAGTAACGGTTGACACATCAAAGGGAATTACGCCGCCTACTAGTTTAGAGGCAATTGTATCAACATAACCTTCTTCAATTTCTATTTTTGCCCCAAGAATTGAAAGACCTTTTAAATGCTGATCGATCGGCCTTTCCCCTATTGCACAGCCCCCGGGTAATGAAACTCTAGATCTGCCAAACCTGGCCGTCAGTGGCCCGAGGACCAAAACTGATGCGCGCATAGTTTTTACTAGATCATAAGGCGCTTCCCAGCTATCCATGTTGGTCGAATCTATTAAGAGTGTCCCGTTTTCAAACTCTACTTCCGCACCCAAAATCTCTAACAGCTTAACCATTGTTCTTACATCTGCCAGATCAGGGACATTGGTAATAGTGTTTTTGCCCTCAGCTATTATGCAAGCCGCCATAAGTGGCAATACAGCATTCTTAGCGCCGCTTACAGTAACCTCACCTTCTAGTCTCCTGCCGCCTTCTACAATTATTTTTTCCATTTAGCTTTTATCACTCTCTCTATGCCGTTTAAATCTTTTGTAGATGAAATATCAATAAATTCGCAATCTGTAAATATGTTTTCTACTTCCTTTCTCTGATTGTATCCTATTTCAAGAACGCACCATCCACCGTCTTTTAAAATCCTTCTGGAATCTGAAATAATTTCTTTTATATAACAAAGTCCATCTTTTCCACCCGTTAATGCTATCTTAGGTTCAAAGTCCTTAACTTCAGGGTCTAATAGATCAAATTCTGTCTCTGTTATATAAGGTGGGTTTGAAACAACAATATCAAACGAATCATTTTTAAATGAACTCAGCATATCAGCTTTTGTAAGCGTAATTTTATCATTTTGACTATGCTTATTAACGTTTTCTTTTGCAACATTAAGAGCCCGTTGAGAAATATCAGAAGCTACAATCTTTGCCTGATTACAATAAGAAGCCAGCGTTACAGCTATACAACCGCTACCGGTTCCTATCTCAAGAATTAAAGGGGAGCCTATCTGCTTTGCTAGCTCTAGCGTTTCATCCACCAATAATTCAGTCTCAGGTCTGGGAATTAGAACGCTGGGATTAACTTTGTAAGTCTTAGAGTAAAACTCCTTTTCCCCGATGATATATGCAATTGGTTCCTTCTTTACCCTTCTTTCCAAAAGATTTTGGAATTTATTGATAGTTTCTTGATCAATCTCTTTTTCAGGGTGAGCGTAGACCTCAGACAAATTATCAATCACTTCCGATTCAGATAGCAAGATATATGCTTCCAACCCGGGAGTTTCGATTGCATTTCGACTAAGATTGTCTTTTCCCAATGAATAAAGTTCTTTTAATTGCATAATTTGCATTAATCCCAAAGGCAAGAGTTTATCCGTCTGCACTATGTTTTCAAGCACATTGGACAATCAATTAATTTTTTAGGGTTTAATCCAAGGTCTACTTATCTCTTTTTAGAGCTCATGTCAGTAAAGATTTAGGGTTTGTTTAAGCTTAATATTTGATTTATGAATGATTCACAAAACCTTATTTATTTTCCATCTTTGTATGGTGGTGTTTTAAGATTTTTCCACTAGCCATATAATATGCATCTTCTGCAATATTAGTTGCTAAATCTGCAACCCTTTCAAGACCTCGAGCAATTAAGATTAGAGTGAGCGCTCTATCTATTGTTTGAGGATCTGAAATCATATATGTTACCAACTCTCTTACGATTTGGGGTTCAAGTGCATCTACTTCGTCATCCTTTTTGCACACTTCCACAGCTAGCTCTGCATCTTTATTAACAAAAGCATCCAGACTTTCCTGAAGCATTTCTATAGCTTTCTCAGCCATTTTAGGAATATCTATGAGTGGTTTTACCGGAGGCTTGTCAGCAAGATATAGTGCCATTTGTGCAATATTTACCGCATGGTCACCAATTCTTTCTAAATCGTTATTAATTTTCATTATCATAGTAACTGTTCTTAAATCCTCAGCCTCAGGATGGAGAAGCGCAAGAATCCTTATACATTGGTTATCAATCTCAATTTCCATTTCATTTACTTTTTCATCACTTTTTATTACATCCTCTGCGAGAATCATATTGTTCTCTTCGAGCGCTTTAATACTCTTTGCAATCATCTCTTCTACGGAGCTTGCCATTTCAAAGAGCATCTTCTTTAATTTACTGGTTTCCTCTGTAAGTCTTATCATTTATATCTCCCGTTTAAAAACCCCAACATTGATAATATATATTAATAAGTGCTGAATTCGTCCTTTATCCATTCTTGTATTTCGTCTCTTACTTCTCTAAATCCCGTTAGTATTTCTTCATCTTTGCCCCTGAATTGTGAAGGGTCTCTAAATGCTTTATGAATATTATGCTTAGCTCCAGGAAATGTAGGACAGGATTCTTTTGCATTATCGCAAACTGTAACTACATAGTCGATATTCATATCCTTGAACCTATCTATATTTTTTGAAGCGTTATGAGAAATATCAACTCCCAATTCTTCCATTGCTTTAATTGCGAATGGGTTCACTCTAGAAGGCTCAGTGCCAGCGCTGAAGACCTCAAATTTGTTGCCATAAAGATTTTTCAGAATACCTTCTGCCATCTGAGATCTTGCAGAATTATGAGTGCAAAGGAACAAGACTTTTTTTTTGTTTTCATCAGCCATATTTTTGTATTTTTATGCCCTATCCAAATTTTCCTGATACATAGTCTTCGGTTTGCTTTTTATTAGGATTAAGAAATATTGTCTCCGTTGTATCGTATTCTATCATCTCGCCAAGGTACATAAACGCTGTGAAGTCAGAAACACGGGACGCCTGCTGCATGTTATGAGTTACGATTACAATCGTATAGCTCTCTTTAAGCTGTGTAATCAGGTCCTCTATTTTTCCAGTAGCGATGGGGTCAAGAGCAGAACAAGGCTCATCCATTAAAAGCACTTCAGGTTCTACAGCTATTGCTCTTGCTATGCAGAGTCTCTGCATCTGTCCACCGGACATTCCTAGTGCGCTTTCGTCTAGCCTGTCACATACTTCATTCCAAAGAGCAGCACCTTTCAAACTTTTCTCTACAATTTCATCCAACACAGATTTTTTGTTCTCACCTGAAATTCTTGCGCCGTATGCTACATTCTCATATATTGATTTAGGGAATGGATTAGATTTCTGAAAGACCATGCCGACCCTTTTCCTAAGTTCTGTAATATCGATACTAGGATCGTAAATATCCTCTCCATCTATCAGAAGTTCACCTTCTACCTTAGCCCCGTCAACTAGATCATTTAGTCTGTTAAAACAACGGAGCAATGTTGATTTCCCGCATCCCGAAGGTCCAATGAATGCTGTAGCTTTATTTTTAGGGATATCCATATATATATTCTTTAAAGCCTGCTTTGTTCCGTAATAAAGGTTTAAGTCATTGATCTCGACAACAGGATTAGGAACTTTAAATTTGGCGTAAGGAGGCGTCTTGTCCTCTATATTTGTAGTATCTTCAATATTCTTCTCTATTTTCTGTTCCATTTCATTTGCCCTTATTTGTTCTACGTTCTGAGTACCCAATTTAATGCCGACCTCCAATATTACTCCGCTGTACAGTTTTCAATAATAACATTTATCAAACTGCAGAGGTAGTATATTTCTTTTTCAGACGGTTCCTTATAACTATCGCCGTCAGATTTAATGCTATTACTATTAATATTAAAAGTAGTGCTGTAGTAAATACCATAGGTTTGGCAGCCTCCACATTCGGAGACTGGAACCCGACGTCATATATATGAAATCCTAGGTGCATGAACTTTCTTTCCAGGTGAACATAGGGAAAGTATCCATCAACCGGAAGCTGAGGAGCTAGTTTTACAACCCCTGTGATCATAAGAGGAGCAACTTCCCCGGTTGCCCTAGCTATGGCTAATATTAATCCTGTAAGAATTGCAGGCATTGCACTTGGTATAACAATTTTCCAGGTGGTCTCAAACTTGGTCGCTCCCAGTGCAAGAGAACCATGTCTAATCTCTTGAGATACCGCGGCTAAGCCTTCCTCTGTTGCTACGATAACCACCGGAACAGTAAGAAGCGCTAGAGTGAGAGAGGCCCATAAAATACCGCCCGTTCCAAATGTCGGATTGGGAAGTGATTCTGCAAAGAAAAAGCTGTCAATTGATGCTCCGATTCCGTAGATAAAAAATCCCACTGCAAATACTCCAAAAACAATGGATGGAACTCCCGCAAGATTGTTTACACATATTCTAACTATTCTTACCATTGTGCCTTGTTTTGCGTATTCACTTAGATATAGTGCTGCAAGAACGCCAAAGGGAAGTACAACGATGCTCATAAGAAGAACCATCATTATGGTGCCGAATATTGCTGGGAAAACTCCGCCTTCAGTGTTGGCCTCCCTTGGTTCCTCCGATACGAATCCCCAGGCCCTCTGTACATAAAGACCAGCCTTCTGAAGCCAGCTCATTGCATTAGGTCTGAAGGCAAGCACGACGTTTCCAAGCGCCATTTCCTTCTCTCTTCCATCTATGGAAGTTATTATTATCTTTTCTTTGGTAAATTCTTGATATAAAACTTCCAGTTCTTTTTCTTTAGCTTTATATTTTTCTTCTTCAAGTGCAATCTTTTCTTCATATTGCTTAATCTGGCTTGCGTCTCCACCCTTAAGCTCAACACCCCTGATTTTCAGTCTATAATTTTCAATTTCTCTATTTATACCGCCTATATCCCCTTTTTCAATCTTTCTGATCTCATCAAAAATTCCAGCGTAAACCGGTATGTCCTCTTCAAGCTTAGACCAGCATTCTTCATTGCCCTGGCATGTTGCATTCCCGTCTTCAGTTATTTCCTTAATGAACCCATAAAAATTCCCCCACTCTCTTCTCTCCATTACTACTGCGTACTTGGGCCCGGACTGTGCTACTATCTGATCATCATCGATCCATCTGAAATCAAGGCCGTAAAGATCTCTGTTACCTATTTTGAGCTGGGTTCTGTATTTAGCTTCTTCTGTATCGGATTTTCCGCTTATGCCCTTGATCTGCTCACGGGCAGTTACTTCACCCATGACTTTTGTGCCGTTACTCAGTTCAAACTCCGTTACTCCGGTAGGCCAAAAGAACCCTAAGCCCTTAACCATAATTAACCCAATAAGCCCAGCAATCATTAGAAGGCTGAACATAAGGGCTACACCGGTTAGCCAAACGAAAGGATCTCCATTTTTCCAAAATTTATTCATTTTCCCAACTCTGATTCTGAATGATAGGACTCAATTTCCGCATGATTATAGTTGCCCGTATTTCTTCCTTAATCGTTGTCTGACCAACTCTGCAACCGTATTGATAAAGAAGGTGAAGAAGAAAAGAAGTAATGCAGCTAGGAATAGAACTCTATAAAGAGTTCCACCGTGTGGTGCTTCAGGTATTTCTACAGCAATGTTTGCTGATAGTGCCCTAAATCCATTAAAGAGACTCCAGTCTATAATAGGGGTATTTCCAGTAGCCATAAGAACAATCATTGTCTCTCCGATTGCTCTACCAAGGCCAATCATTACAGCTGAGAATATTCCCGGGCTTGCCGTTGGAAGTATAACTCTGATCGCTGTTTGCCACCTGTTTGCACCTAAGGCTAGAGATCCGGCGGTTAGGTGTTTGGGGACACTGGACAAGGCATCTTCTGACATTGTGAATATAATAGGTATGACTGCAAAGCCCATTGCAAAACCAACAATGAGTGAGTTTCTTTGATCATATTGAAGCCCAAGAACACTGTAAAACCATTCTTTATAACTTCCCCCGAACATAGCGTTTTCAATAGGCCCGTTTAGCCAAAGCGAGACTAAAATGCCGATTATAATTACAGGTATAAGAATAAATAGCTCTGAGCCGACTTTAAATCTCCCCTTAATCCCTCGTGGCACATAGTGCCAGATTACAACTGTTATCAAAGTAAATACTGTTAATACAATGGGCACTGTAAACACTGCCGGAATAATTTTCTCAATTATTGGAGCTAACCATAGTCCGGCCAAGAACCCCAAGACAACGCTTGGAAGCGCAGCCATAATTTCAATAACAGGCTTAATGGTATTTCTTAATGAGGGGTGCATAAATTGAGATACACATATTGCACCGAATATGGATATTGGAATTGCAAAAAACAGAGCATATAATGCTCCTTTCAGTGTTCCGAAAGCAAGAGGCGTTAAGCTTAGCTTAGGTTCAAATTCGTCCGTACCCCCGGTTGACTGCCAAACATATTCTGGCTTTTTATATCCTTCGTACCAGACCTTTCCAAAAAGAGTTTTTAGATTCGTTTCAGGATGAGGGTTGTCAACGCTCCAGTTGTACATCTTACCTTTATCATCTATTGCAATTATTCCATCTGATTTTGGAGCGAATGACAGTTTTTGCACAGAAGATCCGTCAGTCTTAAATTCTTTTAGCATTTGCCCGGATGTGGCGTGATAGAGATTGATGTTGCCACCTGAATCTGAGACTATAAACCCTCTGTCCCTTGCTGAGGCTGTAATGTTTGTAATAGGCAGCTCAAGAGGCGAAAGTTGATGAACTTTGGTAAGTACATCTCCTGTAGGAGAAGAGGTATCAGGCACTTCAAACCAGACTGAAACATTTCCATCTTCGTCGCCAACTAGTAGAGATCGGTCGCCTAATAAAAATGATAGTGAAGTAATAGCAGTTTTAGGACTATTGGTGGCGTCTATTGCTCTTAAAAATTCCGGGTTTTCTCTATCGCTTAAATCCCAGTGGAATATTTTCCCATTTTCCGTACCTACAAAAAGATTTTCGATACTTTTATCAAGCTCAATAGTTGTAACTAAGTTTCCGTTAAGTTTTTCAGTAAGACTGTGAGTTAACAGCTCTGGTTCTTCTGAACCAAAATCATCTTCAGGCGCTGCTAGAGCTGCAAAGACTAGATCCTTTGCCGCTGTGTATGCAACAGCAGCGGATACCTCGTCTTCTGCCGACTCTTCATAGGCTATTTTGTTTAAAGGTGAATCGTAAACTTTAAAAAGCGCGCCTTCACTTACTTCTGGAGTAATTTCTCTTTTATCTCCAACAAAGTTTATTTTATATTCAATAGTTACTGGGAGTATAAAACCATCATTAGTACCAAAGCTATATAGTTTATTGTTTTCCGAGACAAAACTTGAAGCAATAGTCCTCCCTTCAAGCCCTCTCAGAGGGACTTGCTTAATAGTCTTTCCGTCTTTAAGTGATAGAAAGGTTAATATTCCATCCTCTGTTACTACAAAGCCGATTTTTCTATATTCCTCGAGACCTGTGGCGATAAAAGGAAAAGTCTTATCATTAGTAGTGTCTAGTGAATAAGAGGATAGTTCAGGGGATTCCTTTAATATGAATGAGCTTGATAGCTCAGATTTCACACCTTGGAAAAGAGGGACTGTCTCTATGCCGATGAATACTAGTATAGCAAGAATGCATAATATAACCGCAATCCCACCTGTAGTTACAACACTTGTAGCAATGAAATCAACCAACTTCCTCCTTTTAAGTCCGGAGGAAGTTGGTTGGGTTCCTTTTTTCTTTAGTCTAGTTTTAGCAGGCATTTAATAATCGTGAGGTTTAGATTAGATTTACTTCCTAATTAAATTAGTTAGCGCTGATATCTTTCATTACTTTAGCATCAACAGCAGCCGGTAGTGGAAGATACCCGTCTTTAACTACAACTTGTTGACCTTGGCTGCTGAGTACATACTTTAAGAACTCTAAGCGTACTGGATCAAGTTGCTCATTAGGCTTTTTGTTTACATAAAGATATAGATATCTGCCGAGCGGATATTTTTTGCTAACGATGTTTTCAAGATTTGGCTCAGCACACTGTCCTTTCTCTTTAGCAAGCTCAATTGCTTTAACGCCAGATGTGCGATAGCCGATACCGCTGTATCCGATTGCTCCTTTCTCTTCAGTTATTCCCTGAACAACTGAAGCTGAGCCAGGCTGTTCTTTAACCGTATCTTTGTAGTCGCCTTTGCAAAGAGCTTTCTTCTTGAAGTAGCCGTATGTTCCCGAAGCTGAGTTTCTGCCGTAAATACTTATAGGCACATTAGCCCAGTCACCTTCAAGGCCAAGCTGACCCCAGGTTTCAATGTCTTCAGCGCCGCCGCATTTTCTGTTTTTAGAGAATATTGCGTCTACTTGCTCAATTGTTAAACACTCAAGTGGGTTATCTTTGTTTACAAATACTGCAAGTGCGTCAATAGAAGTTGGAACTTCTGTTGGTTTATATCCGAATGCCTTTTCGAATTCGTCAATCTCTTTACTCTTCATTCCACGAGACATAGGTCCAAACTGAGCTGTTCCCTCGATTAGAGCCGGTGGAGCAGTGCTTGATCCTTTACCTTCGATCTGACATCTTACATTTGGGTACTCTTTTGCGAAGCCTTCGCACCATAGTGCCATAAGGTTGTTCATTGTATCTGATCCGACACTGTTGATATTTCCTGAAACGCCGCTTGTTTTTGTGTAAGCCGCAATACCGGCATCAACTTTTACGGGTTCTTGTGCAGTTGCAATCCCTGCTGTTAAAGCGACAACTAAAGCAATTAAGCCGCTTCTAAATATTTTAGATTCTAATACACCCTTAAACATTGTATTACCTCCTTTAAGTTCGTTTGATGTAGGAGTTAACCCTAGCTATGTTAAGAATGTGTTAAGAAAAAGTGAAACCACCGTTAATCAGCGGTCATTAATTTACTACTTAAATTTAGTATAAATACTCAATTTTGTCTGAATAATTGAAGTTGGTCTCAAAGTAAAATCATACGATCCTACCTTGAGACAGTCAATAGAATTTGTTTAGGAAATATCAAAATTTTCTTTAAATAACCCTATTATTCTGATTTTTGATCATTTAATCTAAAGACAGTATGATTATGATACAAATAAAACTCTAACCGAGGTCAAAAGAATGCGTTATCACTTAACCGTTGCTTCAATTCTATTGATGACTTTGTTTATTACTGCCTGTAGCTGTGACTTGGGATAATTAATAAAGTCAGAGATAGATTGTTCAAGTATAGAAAAACTGTAAGAGAGGTTATAAGAATGCGATATTATATAACTGCTTCGATTCTATTAGTTGCCTTATTTGTTACGTCTTGCAAATGCGGAGTAGGCTAATCAATCAAGCTAGAGAATAGTTTTATATATCAAGCCAACTAATGATTTTTATTATAATGGGCGTTTCAGGCGCAGGTAAATCTACTGTGGGCAAGATGTTGGCAGATAGACTGTACTGCGAATTCTATGACGCCGATTTGTTTCACTCCAAAGAAAATATAGAGAAGATGAGTAAAGGGATTCCCCTAACCGACGCTGATCGGCAACCCTGGCTTAAGTCTATTCGAGATCTAATAGAACTCCAAAATGGGGATGCTGTCCTTGCATGCTCAGCCCTTAAGCAAACCTATAGAGATGTCATAGATGTTCCGGATAAAAATATTATATCTCTATACCTAAAAGGTGATAAAGGATTAATAGAGAAAAGACTCTCAAGCAGAGAAGATCATTACGCGGGCGTTGATTTGCTCGAAAGTCAGTTTAAGGCGCTTGAAGAACCACGGAATGTTCTGATCCTTGATATTAGAGATAGTCCTGAAGAAATAGTAGAAAAGATAGTAAGCGAATACAAGCTGTAATTATAACTTCTTATAAATTGCGCTTCGTTCTTGCCGCGTTTTCTAATTGTTTCCTTAGACTTTCAAAATCTTCGTTCTCTATTGCTTGTTCAATTTCTTTAAGCGTGCCATTAAACTTCGAAATTGCCTCTAACAACTGATCTTTGTTGGCTTTAAATATCTCAGTCCACATCTCGGGTGAGCTTGCAGCAACTCGGGTGTAGTCTTTAAGTCCGCCGCCTGCAAAATCCATCAGTTCATCATTGTCCTTGGCGTTAAGAACAGTATTCACAAGAGAGAAAGCAATTACATGAGGCAAATGACTCACGATACTAAAGATATGATCATGGGTTTCGGGATCCATTTCATAAACTTGGCTTCCGACGGCTTCCCACATTTTAGAGACTTTATTAACTACTTCTGTTTCCGTTTTTTGAGTCGGAGTTAAAATACATCTCCTCCCTTTAAATAGGTTTGAATCTGCAAACTTAACACCGGAGTGCTCTGTCCCGGCGATTGGATGTCCGCCAATGAAATTTAGATTATCAGGCAAATTAGATTCAATCCTTTTAACTATAGAGGATTTTACGCTTCCAACATCCGTAATGATTGCGCCCTCTGTGGCAGATTCAAATATGGACTTAGCAGTATCTGGAATAATACCGACATGGGTTGCGATAACTACAATCTCAGCGCCTTCCACACCTTCACTGATATCCGATGATCCTTCATCAATTATTCCATTCCCCAGAGCGTATTTGACCGTCTCTTTGTCCGGATCAACGCCAACTACCGTCTTTACTTGTTTTGATTCTTTTAGAGCCCAAGCAAGAGAGCCCCCGATTAAGCCAAGTCCAACAATTGTGATTTTCTCAAATTCCATAAGTTTATTTACCCAATACCTTTTTAATACCGTTTATAAATTTGTCATTTTCTTCCGGAGTTCCAATAGTTACTCTGAGATGAGTTTTTAATCCATAACCCGTTACAGGCCTGACTATTACTCCTTCTCTAAGAAGTTGGTTATATATAGGCATAGGATCATCTTCCAGATCAATTAACACAAAATTTGTGTATGACGGAGCATATCGGATACCCATTTTCTCAAGCTCGTGCGTTACATAAGTTAAGCCTTCACTGTTTACTCTTTTTGTTCTCTCAATATGCTCAATGTCATCTAATGCGGCAATAGCTCCTACTTGAGATAGGGAATTTGAGTTAAAAGGGTGGCGTACCCTCTGCATATTCGAAATAATATCCTCGTGAGCTATTCCATAACCGAGCCTAAGACCTGCAAGTCCGTATATCTTTGAGAAAGTCCTGACTGTCAAAATTGACTTGCCTGTATTATGGTACTCAAGTGAATTCGGATAGTCTTTGTCGTCAACATACTCAAAATACGCCTCGTCCACTAATACTAAAATGTCCTCAGGGACATTCTCGATAAACCATTCAAACTCATCTCTTTTTACCACTGTCCCAGTTGGATTATTAGGGTTTGCAATAAATATAATTTTTGTTTTATCCGTTATCCTAGAGTGCATGTCCCTTAAGTCATGAACATGGTTGGGCATAGGTGAGATTACAGATGTTGCCCCCACAGCCTGAGTCACAATCGGATATACGATAAACGCATACTCTCCGAATATAGCTTCATCGCCGAGTTTCATAAATGTTCTTGCAGCAATATCTATTACATCATTCGACCCATTTCCAAAGATTAGAGTTTCAGGCTTAATTCCAAGCTTCTTGGAAAGCTTTTCCTTCAAATAAAACGCATCACCGTCAGGGTAGCGGTTAAGTGAATGTGTTGCTTCTTTAACAGCATTCTCTGCAAGTGGAGATGGTCCAAGAGGATTCTCGTTAGAAGCTATTTTCACAGCATCTTTAATTCCTAATTCCCGCTCAAGCTCCTCAACAGGTTTCCCAGGAACATACGGTATTAAATCCCCTACATATTTATTAGGTTTTATCAAAGTCATTTTCATTCTCTCTTTTAAAATCAATTAGAATTACAAATCTATCACCTATGATTATATACGGCAATTTGGAAGATTAGTTGGCCCTATGTCTCATAACGTATATACCGTCTTTAACACCATTAAAGAATTCGCCTATAAGAGGGTGATCAATTGGTTTGCTCGATTCATCAGGTTCCAGGTTTCTCTCTGAGACATACGTTTGGTGAGTAGCGCCGTCCACTAAAACGTAATACCAGGGCTTGTCTTTTGGAGGTTTTGTAAGAGCCACATTCTCGTACCATTCTTCACTACTATTAAATACCGGGTCTACGTCAACAACAACCCCCCGGTAGTCAAACATTTTATGATGAACAACTTGTCCTATTGTAAATTTCACACTCTTTTCTTCAGTCATAATATTAGATTCTAACACCAACCTCCTCTCCGGCAAATTTAAAGACATAAACAATTTGTCATTCCCGAATGCCTTTATAGGGAATCCAGTTTTTTACTCAGCCACTTTGTAGGCAAGGGTGTCCAAATCTTACGCTCGCTTAGATTTGTTCCCGAATGTCTTTATCGGAAATCCATTTGCCTTTTTTCTTTGCCCCCCTTAGAAAAAGGGGGGCGAGGGGGGATTTAATTTTGTCATTCTGAGCAAATTGAAGAATCTCATCCTTTGCACTTCAAAATTCCAAATGAAACCGAGCTTGACAAAAGGGGTGCAGCATAGGCTAAAGCATTAAACTCAGCTCCTCTTTGATTCCTCTGATTACATCTAAATCAATACTTGTTTTTATTTGCATAAGATAATAGAATTATAGAATATTTGTGGGTTTATTTAACCATAAACTTGTAAATCAAATCTCTAAGATACTCATAAAAAAGTCTCTTAAGGGGAATAGGGGGTATTAAAATGAGGCGTTCATTATTTCTATTTTCCATATTGTTATTCTTAGGTGTTTTTGCAGTTCATTTTACGGTATATATGGCATATGCCGATGATAGCCAAATACACCCAAATCCTGAGCCCCTTGAGGCGACAACAGTCAAAAGCAGCAAGTCCAATTCCAGCGAGCGCCAAATACACCCAAATCCCGAGCCCACTGAGGCGACATCGGTCAAAAGCAGTGAGGATAGCGGTGGGGACCTGAAGCGCGGGACTGCAAGTCAGAAACCGGGCAAATGCGGTATTATTAGAGTAGGCAAGGGAGACCGATCAAGCGGAGCGAAGGGTGATTCCTCAACGTGCGGTGGGTTGTGTGAAGGCTTGGACGAAATTTGCATTCAGGACATGCTCAACGGACCTTGCTACTACAGACCCGGTATTTGACAGCAATGCGGTGGTGTGCCCGAGTCTAATGGTACCTGTGGAGGAGATGGTATAGTAAGAACCGATGGGCGGACGGAGGATGACGGAGTAGGCGATAATGGTGACCTTTATTCCGATAATGACGGGATTCCTGACAATATGGAAGCTGCCACCAACGGAAATGTAGAAGAAGCTATTACTCCGAGCGAAGGACAAGAAATTAAAGCAAAGAAAGTTGCAAAATTCAAAGCAGGTGCTGCAGACATTACCAGCAAGCGCCAAATACAACCGAATCCTGAGCCCCTTGAGGCGACATCGGTCAAAAGTAGCAAGTCCAACGCCAGCGAATGACTTCGGGCGTGCGGTTCGTCCTTGACTGTGATTGACTATTTTATTATGTGAGAAATCTAATCTTTTAATTCCTTCCCCCTCCTTTTGTAAAGGAGGGTTAGGGAGGATTGAAAATTGAGTGCCATTCTGAGCGCATGCATTGTGTGCAGCCGAAGAATCTTTCTTTTGCTTATGTCCTTGGATTCCGACATTACAGAAATTGTGTGAAGAAAATTAATTAGGAAGGCGTTAAAAATCTTATACGGGATGGGGAGGAATTATAAGATTTAGTCAGAGTAATTAATTTT
>SPCL01000041.1 GCA_004525335.1 Thermodesulfobacteriales bacterium | reverse complement strand
TCCAACTGAGTTCGAACTACAAAAAGCAGAGTTGCAAGAGCAGGAGCTTCAAGCAGAGAGAAATGCTCTTTTACAAAAATGGATACAGAACCTGAGGCGGAAAGCTAAGATAGAAACAAACGACGATTTATTCCCTGCCCAAGGATAGCTTGAAAAAGAGCGCGAAGTATCGTATTGAAATAAGTCTTCATAATTAAAATTTATGGTTGATTGGATTTAGCATTTTGATTCAACCTTACTTAGAAATCTATTAAAAACATGAAAATAACATCCATTGAAATCAACGGTTTTAAGTCATTTTATAACAAAACCAAAATAAGATTTCATAACCAGCTAAGCGCAATTGTTGGACCCAATGGTTGCGGCAAATCAAACGTGATCGACGCTATAAGGTGGATACTAGGAGAACAAAACCCAAGGCTCCTTAGGGCAGAAGTCATGGAGCAGCTTATTTCAAATGGTAGCGAACTTTTAAAACCGGTTGGTATGGCTGAAGTCTCATTAGTACTAGAGCAGGTTCCAAAATATAATTTTGAAGAAGTTGAGATTAAGCGCAGGATATTTAGGTCTGGAGAAAGCGAATACTACTTAAACGGAGTTTCCTGCAGGTTAAAAGACATTACCGACATCTTTATTGATACCGGATCTGGAGCCAGAACTCATTCAATAATTGGACAGGGCAGCGTAGATAAGCTAATAATGGCAAAGCCCGAAGAAAAGAGAACCTTAATTGAAGAAGTAGCAGGCATAAGGAAATACAAGATCAGAAGACGTGAGACCGAAACCCGGATCAAGACTACAAAAGAAAACCTAAGCCGTGTCCGGGATATGGCAAATGAAGTTAAACGCCAGATGGACACCCTCAGCCTACAAGCAAAACAAGCCGAGGAGTTTAAAGAAATCTCAGAAGAAGCAAGCAAACTGGAATCAACAATACTCAATGCAAAACTATACAAACTACATAAGAGAAAAGACAAAATACTTGAAGAGAAATCAGCAATAGAAAAAAGGATTTCTGAAGCAGAAAGAGAAGCAGCACAAATCACCAACCATTTAAGAACATTAAATGTCCAATTTGCAAATACCGAGGAATCCCTAAAAGAATCTGAGAGAGAAACAAATCTTACGCGAATAAACCTTCAAGCCAGACTTTCCTCGCAGGAACTCTTGAAGAATGAGGTTTCCAGTATTGATAAGTTTATTGAAAAAATACAGAGTGAGGCTGTTCTATTAGGAAACGAGACGGCAAGAATCGCTGAGCAGCTTCAATCCAAACGAGAAATGTCTCACCATGTAAAAGAGGACTTGGAAAAAGAAGAGTCACAAATATCAGAAAGGGAAAGTACTTTACTAACACTTAAACCCAAACATAGTCAATCAAGAGAGGATCTAAGGAATATCAGAACATCGTTATTTAAAACTCTAAACGAGTATAGCTCATTAAAGGGCTCAGCGCTTGGGCATGAGAAAGAACTTAATGAGCTTATATCCAGAAAATCCCAAATCGAAAACGAACATGAGGAATTAATTCAAGAACAGAAAAGCGCCATCAGAGATATTGCAAATCTTGAAAACACTTCTAAAGAGAATGAATCTAGAAAACAAAATATTAATGGGACAATTGGCAAACTTGCGTTAAGCCTTACTTCACTTAACGAAAAGCTTAGACTAGCCACTGAGAAAAATGATTCTTTCAAAGAGGAGTTAAATGAACTTAACTCAAGATTAAATGCACTTAAACAAATCCAGTCTAACTATGAGTGGCTACCAGAGGGTATTAGAAATTTCATTTTACAAAACAAAGGACAAGGTGTTCTTGGCACTTTTTCAGATTTCATCTCAGTTCCTGAGGGCTACGAAAGAGTAGTAGAAACAGCTCTAGGAGATACACTGAAGTGGATTTTAGTCGACGAGAGTTCGCAAGTGATAAAAGCCATTAACTCTTTAAAGCAAGATTCTATCGGTCGAGGAACATTCATATCTATTAAAGATGAGAGAATAAATACTGAGATTTATAAAAGTACAGAGAACATGAAATCTCTATTCGAAATTGTGCAGATTGAGAATATTAGAAGCAATATTATCGAAAGGACTTTAAAAAGGGTGTTCTTGGCACCCACTCTTGATGAAGCTCTTGAGGCAAGAAAAGCAGCAAATGACAATTCTTCTTTTATAACAACTGATGGAGATTTTGTTCACGCAAACGGAGCAATCTCCGGCGGCCCTACCCAGCCTGGAGTGCTTGAAAGAAAAAGAGAAATTGAAAATCTGACAATTAGCACCCAAGAGCTGAAAATAGAAATCGAAAAAACAACTTCAGATATCCAGAGCAATGAGAAAGAAATCCAAACCATAAACGAGCGTATTACTGACTACAACAACCGGCTAATAGAAATAGACATTAAAGAAGCTGAAACAAAAAAAGATATTGCAAACCTCAAAGGATATTTGGAGAAAATAGAAAAAAGGATTGAATATGTTACCAAAAACTTTGAGCAAATTGATAACGATACCAGCGAAAAAGCTATATTAATTGAGGAATCAAATTCCAAAATTAAAATTTTAGATATTGAAAAAATTGACCTTGAGCAAAAATTGGCCACCGTTGAGGAAAAAATTCAGCTGGATGAACAAGAAGAAAGAAATCTTGAAAGAGATGTTTCTGACAGGAAAGTCACCTGCGCATCACTCAGAGAAAAAGAAAGAAGTTTGTATGAGGACTTAGCTGAGCTTGATATACGAAGAGCCGATATCAACAAAAGAATAGAGCTTGAATCAACTAATATAGAAGAGAAAAAACAGGAGAAGTTAAACCTTATAGAAAAAGAAGGCAGCACTATTATCGAGATTGAGGACATTCAAAACAATCTCAAGAAAAAAGAGGAAAGCTTAACTCAAAGAAATGAAGAGAGAAGAAAACTACAAGAAGAGATAACAATCACAAGCGAGAAAAGGGAAAGCCTAAACTCTCAGTTATCCGATGTAAGACTTAAGGGCAGTTCATTTGAAATTGATTTAAATAGTGTTCAAATGGAAATTGAGAATATTACGGACACGCTGAGAAGAAACCACTCATACGACATGGAAAACAAGCCCGATATGAGTCCTGAGCAAGAACAAGAACTATTAGATATAGACCTTAACATTGAAGAGCCTAGACTAAGAAGGCTACAGCAGAAAACTGAAAGGTTTGGCCCAGTGAATCTTCTAGCGCCTCAGGAATATAACAAGTTAGAAGAAAGATATACATTTCTGAATGAACAAATGGATGATCTAACACAAGCTATGGCATCTCTGGCTAAAGCAATCAGCAAAATTGATAAGGAATCAGAGAAGAGATTTAATGAAGCATTTGAAGTTATGAATGAAAAATTTCAGCAAATATTCTCCCGCCTATTCAGAGGTGGTGAGGGAAAACTCGTTCTAACTGAAGAAGACAACATGCTTGAGACGGGCGTCGAGGTAATGGTAAGACCAAGGGGCAAAAAATTTCAATCTATCAACCTTCTCTCGGGTGGAGAAAAAGCTCTTTCAGCTATAGCACTAATAATATCGGCCTGCTTGATTAAACCGGCACCATTTTTACTATTTGATGAAATTGATGCACCCTTGGATGACAAAAACACATCTTACTTCATGGAACTTATTAAGGAAATAGACAAGAATTCTCAAGTGGTACTGATTACTCATAACAAAAAAACAATGCAGGAAGTACATTCTCTGATCGGCATCACATCTAACAAATCAGGCACTTCTTCAGTGGTTTCTGTAGAACTTAATTGAATTTTAAAGCTCCGTGATTAAGTTCCAAAGAGAACACACCCCTACTAAAAGTAATTTTTTGCACAGTTTTGATAGGGTTGGAGTTTGTATAAGTATTATAGGTTGTATTTATTAGAAATGGGTTGTAACCAAAGACGATTATTCAATTTGTTATAGGGTTGTTTTACCCTTATACTTTAGTCTGTTTTTATTTTTTGGAGGTTTATTAGAATATGATTTCCTACATAATGAAGAAAATAGTGGGCTCTCAGAACGAAAGAGAGATAAAAAAGCTGGGCTCTATAATTGACGTGGTTAACGAGTATGAAGAGGGCCTAAGCAAGCTTTCAAACATTGAACTCAAGGAAAAGACTGATTCTTTAATAGAACATGTAAAGAGTAGTTTAAACGGAAATTCCGTGATTGATGATGAAAAGCAAGCTCAAATACTAGAAGACACACTAGAAGAAATACTCCCTGAGTCCTTTGCAGTTGTAAGAGAAGCTGCGCGTAGGACACTCGGAATGAGACCTTTTGATGTTCAGTTGATTGGCGGACTTGTGCTTCATCAGGGCAAGATATCAGAGATGAAAACCGGGGAAGGAAAAACTCTTGTAGCAGCCCTACCTCTTTTTCTAAATGGACTTACCGGGCTTGGTGCGCATCTTGTAACAGTAAACGATTATCTGGCAAGACGTGACGCAATATGGATGGCATCTATTCATAAGTTCCTAGGCCTATCGATAGGTGTCGTAAACCATGACATTTCATACTTAGTAGAGTGGGAAAACCCCCAAAGAGCGCAGAGTGCAATTGACAACAATTTAAGCGTATGGCCAAGTGAGTATGCGGATATGGACATTTCTCCGGAAAAGAACCTTGATGTATTATCAGCCTTTAAGACCACACTGGTAGAGTGCTCAAGGAAAGAAGCTTACGGAGCTCATATCACTTATGGCACAAACAACGAATTTGGGTTTGACTATTTAAGAGACAATATGAAATTCTCTCTCGATGATTATGTCCAAAGAGACCATAATTTTGCAATAGTGGACGAGGTAGACAGCATCTTAATTGACGAGGCGAGAACACCGCTTATTATTTCAGGACCTTCTGAGGATTCAACGGAGCGTTACTATGAAATTGATAAAATTGTAAGACATCTAAAACCGGAAGTTGATTTTACGATTGATGAAAAGACAAAGCAGGTTACTCCAACTGAGGAGGGATCTACAAGAGCAGAGAAAGCTCTTGTCGTAAGCAATCTTTATGACCCTGCGAATTTAGAGCTGCTTCATCACGTTATTCAAGGACTCAGGGCGCATCATCTATTCCAGCGCGACGTAGAGTATATGATCAAGGACGGCCAAGCTATTATTGTGGATGAATTCACCGGAAGATTAATGCCGGGAAGAAGGTGGAGCGATGGTCTACATCAGGCAGTTGAAGCTAAAGAGGGAATACAGATTGAAAATGAGAACCAGACCCTGGCAACTATAACGATTCAAAATTATTTCCGTATGTATAGAAAATTAGCGGGTATGACTGGTACTGCTGATACTGAAGCATTTGAGTTTAAGAATATTTACAAGCTTGATGTAAATGTAATCCCTACCAATAAACCAATGATTAGGGATGATAGAAACGACCTGATATATAAAACTGAAGAGGAAAAACATAATGCTGTTGTGGAAGAAATAAAAGAGCTTAATGAACAAGGACGGCCAATTTTGGTTGGTACTACCTCTATTGAGAAATCTGAAAAGATCCACAATATGCTGACAAAGCACAAAGTACCGCACCAAGTTTTAAATGCAAAGCAGCACGAGGGAGAAGCCGGAATAGTCGCGCAGGCAGGAAGAATCGGGGCTGTAACAATCGCCACAAACATGGCGGGAAGGGGAACGGATATCATTCTCGGAGGAAACCATGAACATCTGGCAAACGAGATACTACAAAAAGAATATAAGTTAGACTCCGCAGAAGCCGAGACACAACAGCTTGAAAAAGCAATGCTTGAAGCAAGAGCTATTTGCGAGGAAGAAAAGAAAAAGGTTTTGGAAATGGGCGGGCTTCATATAATCGGCACTGAAAGACATGAATCCCGAAGAATAGACAACCAGCTAAGAGGTAGGGCCGGAAGACAGGGTGACCCCGGGTCTTCACGTTTTTATGTATCGCTTGAAGATGATCTAATGAGAATATTTGCCTCTGAGACAATAACTAAAATCATGGATAAGCTGGGATGGGATGAAGGCGAGCCTATTGAGCACAAAATGATAAGCAGATCTATTGAAAACGCCCAGAAAAAAGTTGAAGGCCATAACTTTGATATTAGAAAGCATTTGCTAGATTATGACGACGTATTAAATACACAAAGAGATGTTATTTATACCAAACGCAAAGAGTTCCTGGCAGGCGGAGAGAACTTAAAAGATAACTTATATGAGATGGCTGATGATATTACAGATGATCTCGCAGAAGCCTCACTACCTGACAAAATAAATGTAGATACAATTGATCTTGGGGAGATTAAAGAATCCCTTCACGCACAGTTTAATGTAGAAATCGACTTTGAAGATTTGCCTAAAGATGCTGTTAAAAAAGAAGATGTATCCGAATATATTCGAAATAAAGTGCACAAATATTATGAGCAAAAGGAACAGGATATTAGCTCTGACACGATGCGGCAGATAGAGAGATTTGTAATGCTGCAGACAGTTGATTTCCTTTGGAAAGACCATCTACTCAACATGGACCACCTAAGAGAAGGTATTGGGCTTAGGGGCTATGCTCAACAAAACCCTCTTCATGAATACAAGAAAGAGGGCTTTTCGATGTTTGGCTCACTTATGGACCGGTTAAGTAACGATGTCTGCGAGAAACTTTTTAGAGTACAGCCCGCCAGTGAAACAGATATTGAAAGGTTAGAAAAACGGAGAAGAGCTGAGCAGCAGCGTATGGTATTAAGCAGAGGGGAATCTGAAGAGGAAGAAAAGAAAAAACCAGTAAGAAGACAGGAAAAAAAGGTAGGAAGAAACGATCCTTGCCCATGCGGAAGCGGCAAGAAATATAAAAAATGCCACGGACAGGCATAGGGGAGTATCACAGGTAAGAGTATGAACAACAGACAAATAAATTTTTATCAATTTAAAGGAAAACCGCCGTTCTATGTTTTCCCTCTCATGTTGGTATTGGTTGTTTTAATAATAGGCGTGTTAGCAGTATTTGGGCTGTTTATAGGAATAGCTGTAGCAATCGGAGTAATAGTTCTAACAGTACTTAGGTTGATCACCTCTTTTGGCAGTAAGAAAAAAGAACCGCTCACTTCGAGAAATGACCGCGATACAACAACAATTACTTTAGATGAAAGCGATTACGAGATAATAGAGAAAGAAGACAAGCCCTAGTCTCCAGCTAAGATGCTTTTTGTATTTCGTTTGCTAAATTAAAATCTTTTTGGGTTAATCCACCCTCACCATGAGTAGAAAGAGTTATAGTCACTTTACTGTATTCAATTAAGATATCAGGATGGTGGTCAACTCTTTCAGCCAAAATTGCAACTTTAGTTACAAATCCCATTGATTCTACAAAGTTTTTGAATTTGAACTGTTTAAATATCTGATTTCCTTCCTGCCTCCAACCCTCTAAGCTGGAAAGACCTTCGTTAATTTCATTTTCTGATAATAGAGCCATGTGATTTTTCTCCTGTTCAATACAAATTAATGTATGCCGACTGGATAGTCAAAGAAATGTAATTTAAGTTAATGATAATGGATAACGTTTTCATAAGCATGGGCTCAAACCTGGGAGACAAGATTGGCAACTGCAGAAAAGCTGTAAATGAAATAGCAGGATTCTGTGAAGTTATTAGAGTCTCTTCTCTTTATGAAACAGAACCTGTTGGAAAAGAGGATCAGCCTAATTTTATCAACTGTGTCTCTCAAATTGAAACCAATCTTTCTCCACACAAATTGTTAAAAAAATTAAACTCGATTGAGGAAAAGTTAGGAAGAGTTAGACATGAGAAATGGGGACCTAGAACAATCGACCTGGATATTATCTTCTACAACGATCTTATTATAAATGAAAGTGATTTAATCATCCCTCACCCAAGAGCACACCTAAGACGGTTTGTGCTTGAACCTATTTGTGAGATTGCTCCTGATTTTATTCATCCTGGGCTGGATTCATCTGTGTTGGAACTCCTTAAACTTTTAGAAGACAATAAGGGGGTTGTAAAACTAGATGAGAAATTCACAATCCTTCAACAGTAATCCACAATCAGTCCACAATATAAACACAACAAACCAAGAGACCTGTCCACATTTATTTAAAAAGCAGTTTGGCACAAATTAGCAATGATTAAGGATAGGTACAATTAGCTGAAACGGATTTTGGCAATATATGATAAGAATAAGCATATCTAACTAGAGAAAGTTATACACAGGATTATTGCTTTTTCCAGCACTCAATTATATCCCTAATTTGGGAGATATTATGGATTACCCAGCCAGTCCCTTAGCAGACTCAAGGGTGTTCCAGAGAAGCATGGATATTGTCATAGGCCCTACCCCGCCTGGGACTGGGGTTATATAAGATGCTTTTTGCGAAACTGCTTCAAAATCAACATCCCCTGTGAGTTTGCCCTCTTCATTACGATTGATGCCGACATCTATCACCACTGCGCCTTCCTTCACCATATCGGCGGTGATAAAGTTAGCCCGCCCTATTGCCGCAACTAGGATATCAGCCCTTCTCGTTACCTCATCAAGAGGCTTTGTGCGTGAATGGCAAATAGTTACAGTAGCATGGCGGTGAAGAAGAAGCATGGAAACAGGTTTACCCACAATATTACTTCTTCCAACTATTACAGCTTGTTTGCCGGCTATGTCTATGTTGTAGAACTCGAGCATTTTGATAATCCCGTGAGGAGTGCATGAAATAAAGCTTGGATTGCCTTCAACGAGAAGCCCGACGTTGTAGGGATGGAAACCGTCAACGTCTTTAAGGGGAGTTACCGCTCTTAGGATTTTTGCTTCATTGATATGATCAGGGAGCGGAAGTTGAACTAATATCCCGTGAATATTGAGATCGTTATTTAGCCTATCAACTAAGTTAAGAAGCTCTTGTTCAGTAGTTTCAGCAGGAAGTTTGTGCTCCTCAGAATATATACCTGCATCAGCGCATGCTTTTCTTTTGTTTCTAACATAAATCTCAGAAGCTGGATCCTCTCCGACAAGAACAGCTGCAAGCCCAGGGGTTATACCCGTTTCCTCCTTTAATTTTTCAACCCCTTCGGCTATTTCTGCTCTTATGTGCTCTGATACCTTTTTACCATCTATTATTTCAGCCATAGTGAACTCCTTCTAGTCAATTTTCCAAAAATGATTTAACGGACCGTGCCCTTTACCTATAGCAAACGAATTCTCAATTGCAGATGTTACATAGTCTTTTGCTTCTTTTACGGACTCTAAAACCGAAAACCCTTTAGCGAGACCCGCACATATCGCAGCTGAATAAGTACAACCTGTTCCATGCGTATTTTTAGTATCCACCCTCGGAGTCTTAAATTCAAAGAAATCCTCACCATTATATAGAATATCTACTGCATCAGAAGATTTATCAAGATGCCCGCCCTTTATAAGAACATATTCAGGACCAAGTGCTCTAATTTTTGATGCTGCTGTTTTCATATCCTCAACAGTTGAGATATGAAGACCGGAAATTGCTTCAGCTTCAGGAATATTAGGTGTAAGAACAGTAGCATGAGGTAAAAGTTGCCGAACTAAAGTTTCCTCAGCATCAGGATTCAATAAACCCTCACCACCCTTTGCTACCATAACCGGATCCAATACTATGCTTTTTAATTCGTATTCTTTTACTTTTGCAGCAACAGACTTGATTATTTCTTTAGTTGAGAGCATGCCGATTTTTACTGCGTCTACTCCTATATCCTTTAGCACAGCATCAATCTGAAGCTCTATAAATTCAGGAGACAAATTGTAAATTCCTAAAACAGAATTTGTATTCTGCGCCGTTACACAAGTTATGGCAGACATGCCATAAACTCTGAAGGCGGTAAACGTCTTCAAATCGGCCTGAATCCCGGCTCCCCCTCCTGAATCTGAACCCGCTATTGTAAGCGCTCTAGGAACTATCTGACTCATGGGTTTCTATTCTACAAAGATTTTAAAACGTTTACAAACGCACCCATACCAAACTCTAGACTTAATTAAAAATAGATGTAATATATATCCCAGATTAAATTTCCCTAAGGAGATATTGCAGTTATGGCTCAGAATTTAGAAAATGAAGAGGTAATGTTTCCCGAATTATTCGCGTTTGATGATGCCGGCAAAGTAAGACTAGTTGGAGGATATTCAAAAGAATCCGACAATTGGACATTTCCAAAATACATGGCTGACCCTATAAGTTTTTCAGACGAAATAGAAGAGAAAATGATAAGCGCTGAAGGCGAGCTTCATTCCTTCACAGTGGTAAGAAGAAGTATGCCGGAATTCCCTGTACCTTATGCTCTGGCTTTAGTTGATTTCCCGGAGGGGGTAAGGGTTATGGCTCAGGTTGAAGTTGAGGACCCTGAAAGTCTTATAATTGGCGAGACAATGGGTGTCACACTAGGTACTGTTAAAAAAACGAAAGACGGCAAAGAGGTTAAATCTTACAAGTTCTACCCTATTAAAAAGAAGTAAAACGAAACTTTTGTTTTAAATAAACTTAGAAAAATCAATTTTAAAAAATACAAGAGCTATGTGCTGTTAAACCAGCCATAGCTCTTTCTAATATACAAACTCCGGATTTATCACAATTATTTATACGAACAAACACCCTCCGCAATGGAAATATGAACTCAGATTTTAATTGTTTACTTTTCAGGGGTAATCATATATTCTGAACCTATATTGTATTGAGTTGCACGCCTATATGAATAAAGACCTGTTGTTTTTACTAGTTATCCCAATCTTTATATTATCCCTTACAGGAACATCGTATTCTGTCGATACTTACGGCTCTTTTGCGGATGATGGAACTCAGCCTGAATATGAGACCCGGGAGAATGAATTACTGTCAGTTGAGGTTTCAAAATCCAACTTGCAGCTTGTTATATTAGGAACAATAACAAATGGAAAGACAACTAAAGCATTAATTAAAAACCCGGTTACTGGTGAGCTTGGGAAATATGTTGAAGGCGACAGGCTTGAACTTGTAAAATCAGAAAACATTAAAATACTCGAGATTGCAAATTGCATGATTCTCATTGAGAGATCGGGAACTATTGAGACTCTTGAGTGCGACAACAAAATGCCAACTGTGGTATTTAACCGTGCCTCACTGGCAAAATATAAAATAAGAAGGCCTGGAAGCGGTGCGAATCTATCAAATGGATTTATTACTGAATATGATAGAGATATAATATTAATTAGCGAAAAGCACAAAGTTGATCCATATCTTGTAAAAGCTGTAATAAAAGCAGAATCCAACTTTAATCCTGATGCTGTTTCTCCAAAGAACGCCCAGGGAATGATGCAGCTAATCCCTTCAACTGCAAGTGATTATGGCGTTGAAGACCCTTTTGATGCTAAGGAAAATATGGAGGGCGGGGTTCGATACCTAAAAGATTTATTAGATTATTTTGATGGGGACCTCAAATTGTCTCTTGCCGCTTATAATGCCGGCAAGGGTTCCGTAATCAAACACGGGTTCACAATACCACCTTATCCGGAAACAACTAATTATATTGCAAAAGTACTTGAGTACTACAAACATCTCAAAGCAAAGAATTATGCTGCCAGCAGGTAAAATGTAGCTAAGTTTTCCTGCATAATGTATAATTCCCTCAGAACAAAACTTCAATTCCAAGGTTTACAAACTACCAAATACGGACTATTTCAGCCGATTTTCGCTGAATTCATTGACAAGGCCGGGATAGTTATCTACAATAGTAAATTTGCTAAAATTATTATGCTGAGGGCCCATAGCTCAGTTGGTTAGAGCGGCGGACTCATAATCCGTTGGTCCCTGGTTCGAGTCCGGGTGGGCCCATATTTTAATGTTTTTTACGATTTTATGGACAGACAAAAAGAGATAAGACACAGCTCAGTTACTCACAATTTAGCTATTTCTTCAATCCAAAGAAGTTCAACTCAGTATATTAAACTAAAATCTAGGGTCGATAAATTATGGAGGTATAAATGAGAGAACAAATATTAGTTCTCGAGGCGCTCCAGCAAATTGATTTGGAGCTCAGCAAATTAGAAGTACACCTAACAGAATATCCGAATAAAATATCAGCTTTAGAAGAAAAACTTGAATCCTCAAAAGAATCATTACTAATTCTTAACAACAAGAAAGAAGAACTCATAAAAGTTAGAACTGAGTTAGAAAATGGAATCAGTTTAAACGAAGAAAGCATTAAAAAATCTGAAGCAAAACTATTTGAAATAAAAACCCATAAAGAATACCAGGCGCTCCAGAAAGAAATTACAGAAATAAAAAGACTAAACTCAGATCATGAAGAAAAACTTCTCAATGAAATGGAAAAAATAGAGAAGCTAGAAAAAGAAATTGCAGAAAAAACCGAGAAGTTAGCTAGCATGGAATCTGAATATCAAGAAAAGATAGGCGAATATCAATTAGAGTTAGAAGAAGTAAAGACTTCATATGAACCCAAGGTTCAAGAAAAGAAACAGAGAGTACAAGCACTGAATCCGGAAATACTTCCTCTTTATGAAAAGATACTAAAGAAGAACAATGGTGAAGTACTTGCCATCGCAAAAAACGAAGTATGTACCGGATGCTATATGAATATCCCTGCACAGCTTTTTAATGAGATATTAACTCTGACTAGAATTATTCAATGCCCAAGCTGTCTAAAAATTCTCTACTGTGAAGATGAAGAAAACTCTAAAAATGAAGAGAACAGTGAAGCTAAAACAGGGTAATTTACCAATTCCTTCCGACAAGAAAAATCTGATAGAGATATTTATAGACGGTGCGGCCAGGGGAAACCCTGGAGAATCCGGCATAGGTGTCTTCATTAGGGGTGCTGAACTAGAAGACCGTGAAATAACCAAATATCTCGGAACCAAAACTAATAATCAAGCAGAATACACTGCATTAATTACAGCACTCGAATCTGCACTGGACCTCAAAAACAACAAAATAAAGATATTTACTGACTCACTTTTAGTAGCTAATCAAGTAAACGGTGTGTGGAAAGTAAAGCATCCTGAAATCATCCTGCTTAACAAAGAAGCTAAGAAGTTATTTGGAAACTACAAAAATATTTCCATTCAACACATCCCAAGAGAACAGAACAGGGATGCAGATAGACTTGCAAACCTGGCAATCGACGAATATCCTTTATAATAGAAGCAAGTGAGCCGGGCAATCGCTGGTTTTTGCACTAGTTGCAAGGACTGGAGGAAAGTCCGAACTCCACAGGGCGTAGCGCTGGGTAACACCCAGGTGTCGTGAGGCAACGGAAAGTGCCACAGAAAACAAACCGCCTAAGTTCTTCTTAATAGAAGAGCCGGTAAGGGTGAAAAGGCAGTGTAAGAGACTACCGCGCACATTGGTGACAAGGTGCGGCACGGTAAACCCCGCTTGGAGAAAGACAAAATAGGGAAGTGCTTTTTCTTAGGAAAAACGAGGCTGCTCGTCTTGAGCTTCCGGGTATGTTGCTTGAGGCGCTCAGTAATGAGCGTCCCAGATGAATGATTGTCCAAGACAGAATTCGGCTTATAGGCTAACTTGCTTCTATTTTTACTAACACAAATTCCTTTTTGCCGATTTTAAGCTGATGAGTGTCTGAATCAGGAGCGAGTGCATTAATATCAGAGACTTTCTCTCCATCGATGCTAAGTCCGCCTTGGATTATTAACCTTTTAGCCTCTCCCCTACTCTGTAGGCTAGCAGAAGACTCCACAACCAAATCAAGCACCGTTCTGGCTTCATTTTTTTCTAGCTGAACTTCTCTTGCGTCCTCAGGAAACTCTCTGGTTGAAAACTTTGTATCAAAATCTTCTTTTGCTTTACTTGCTTCTTCTTCTCCCTGAAGCCAGGATGTTAATTCAAAAGCCAGAGCCTTTTTCGCATCCATGGGATGCGCGGATTTTAGCTCCTTAATTTCTTCATCCGTTCGGTACGTTAAGAGTTCATAGTAACGCCACATCAAATCATCTGAAATAGACATTACTTTTCCGAAAATGTCGACCGCGCTGTCATCAACAGCAATATAGTTGTTAAGGGATTTGGACATCTTCCTTACCCCGTCGAGCCCCTCTAATATTGGCAATAAAATAGCGATTTGCGGTTGCTGGCCGAAATGTCTCTGTACATCTCGCCCAAGGAGTATATTAAAGGTTTGGTCTGTACCGCCAAACTCTACATCTGCTTTCATTTCTGCTGAGTCGTAGGCCTGGATAAGTGGATATAAGAATTCATTTATCGAAATGGGTACTCCGCTTTTATAGCGCTTTTCAAAATCATCTCTTTCCAGCATACGGGCTACATTCTCTAGAGCGGAGAGTTTAATCAATTCTGCCGCGCTCATCTTACCAAGCCATTTGGAGTTAAACACGACTTCAGTCTTTTCGCGGTAGAGTATCTTAAAGACTTGCCGTTCGTATGTTTCGGAATTTTCCTTAACCTGCGCTTGCGTAAGTGGGGGTCTTGTTTCTGATCTTCCAGAGGGATCACCAATCATAGCTGTGAAGTCCCCAATGAGGAACATCACCGTGTGGCCGAGATTCTGAAATTCTCTTAACTTCTTTAATAGCACACAGTGACCCAGGTGGAGATCCGGAGCAGTAGGATCGAATCCTGCTTTAATTCTTAGGGGCTCATTTGTTTCTGCGGATATTTTAAGCTTCGCTAAAAGTTCTTCTTCTGAAATAATTTCGGCGGTACCGCGCTTTATAATCTCTAACTGCTCTTGTGGGTTCTTAAAACTCAATTTCAAAACACCTCATATTTATTGGGAAACTTTATCGCTAAAAAATATAGAATATCAGCGCCTTTAGTCAATGGCAGGCAACCTTAGAGCAATAAAACAACTTTAATTGTCAGCTTTCTATAATCATATAAACTAAAATTCATGCTAAAAGAAATTAATGGGCGAGAACTCAATATACTCATAAGCTCATCTGAAATATCTAAACGAGTGGGCGAACTTGGAAAACAAATAACTGAAGATTATGCAGGTAAAAACCTTCTAATTATAGGCATACTTAAAGGAGGCTTTATCTTTGTAGCTGACTTAATAAGGAGTATAGAACTCAAAACAGAGATCGATTTTATTAGGGTCTCGAGTTATAAAAACGAAATGAATCCGGGGGAAGTAGAGCTTGTAACAGACTTAGGCATACCTATTATAAATAGAGACGTGCTCTTAGTCGAAGATTTATTGGATACCGGGGCGACTCTAGAATTCATTAGAGATCATATTCTTTCTAAGAAGCCTGCATCATTTAAAATTTGTACTTTACTGAACAAAAAGAAGCCTAGAGAGAGCAGAATAAATGCTGATTATGTTGGATTTGAGATCGATGATAAGTTTGTGGTTGGATATGGAACAGATTTTGCTGAGCAAGGTCGTAATCTTCCTGATATATATGTAGTTGAGTAACCAATTATTATATTAAGCCTTTCTTCCAGTTAAACTAAAAGACAATTAATAATACGGAGATGAAAATGGGATTAAAAGAACAAATACCTGAGGATTTAAAAAACGCACTTAGGAATAAAAAAACACTTGAACTATCTGTTTTGCGTATGCTTCAAGCTGCATTAAAAAATAAAGAGATAGACAACAAAAAAGAAGCACTTACGGATGAAGTTGTAATCAGCGTGGTTGGAGCGGAGATTAAAAAGCGCAGAGACGCAGTTCGGGAATTTGAAAAGGCAAACAGACCAGATGCTGCAGATCAGGAAAAAGCAGAGATAGAAATTTTAATGAAGTATATGCCTCAGCAGATGAGCGAGGACGAAATAAGGGATGTTGTAAAATCTGCCGTTGAAGAAACCCAGGCCGAGAGCATGAAAGATATAGGAAAAGTAATGAAAGCCTTAATTCCAAAGGTCAAGGGCAAGGCTGACGGTTCTATAGTAAACAAGATAGTAAAAGAAATGCTTGAGGGTTAGCTATAAATC
>SPCL01000164.1 GCA_004525335.1 Thermodesulfobacteriales bacterium | reverse complement strand
TAAGAGAACACCAATCTCAAGAGAATGTAGATACAGGTTTATTTAGGAAAGTAATAGAATATATTTATCGTAAGACTTATGATAAGAGTTTTCTCTTCTCCACTAATGGAAATCTTTTAGGGATATATAGTCCGAAAGTAAAGAAGCCCGAAATATATCTAGAGGTGGGAAATAAAAAGATTAGTGAAGGGCTCCTGAAGTAAGCTTTTTGGGCTATTGTGCAGAATAACGGAAGCCGAAACCCCTTTAGTTAAGCTCGATTTAAGTTGGATTTAATAGACCTATTTATTCTTTCTTCGTGAAATGCGTTGATGTTCATATTTAATGAATTTATCGGCTGTGTCTAAACCAATTTTTTTCTTGTTCTCAATTTGTGTTCTTAACCAAACACCAAGTTTAAGTATCTCTTGAAATTCTTCCGGCAAGTAATCCCATCTATAATTATTACACATCCTATGAGCCGGCAAGTAATTGTCAACCTCGTTTGTTCCTCCACCGCTATGAGCAAGTACATGGTCTGCCTCCCAATAATCATCAATACCTCCTCCACATATATGACATTTGCCATCTGTTTTTTTCAGTACTTGTTTTCGTTCAATTTTAGACAAACTCCTTCTTTTAGATTTCCTTTTCTTATTTTCAGATTTATTCTGTCCTCTCTTGTTATGCAAATCTTGTAAATATTCTGAGTAAGTTAATGATGTTTCTGGAATCCAATCATCGCGCATTTAATATTCTCCTTTTAGGCTTACAATTTGAGTTTTGAAAAGTATAATTTTGTTTATGTATACCATAAACCGTTCAATCGCAATCATAAGAATTAAACAGCCCTTTGTTGATTGGGCAAATGAATTGCCCGATGCTGAAATCAAATCCTCCTTGGATGATTTCAAGACTGATTGTCTTGCCATATTAATACCAGACTATGATACAGATGAAGAGGCGGAAGGATATATTAAGGAGATTTACGAAGATATTTTCACCGAAATACTTTCTGAGTGGTCTACCGAAGAATCGTGGTGGCCACAGGATAGGACTAATGGAATGTTCTGGCAATGGTTTGAGGTAGAGGCGCATTCAATTGTAATGGATTCATGTTTGGAACCGATAGAGGAAGAGGAACTGTGAACATAATTTGACCCCCATGATGGGGCTATAAGTTATGTTGGATATAGACTTATTGAGCATCACGAGAAACGAGTCTATGAGAATCGCTAGTAAGTATTGCATTCTTCATAATTCCAACTTAACCCCAGCTTAACAAAAGGGGAGCAGTGCAAGAATAAAAGAGGTATTTGAAATAGTTTTTAAAAGGCAACATGATATAATGAAGTGACTATGAGGCAATTAATAATAACATTATACTCCTCCCCGTATGGTGAGACTGGGAAAGCGTTGGATTGACGAAGCAATACTACTCTGCTAATTTAAGGGCTATGAATACAAAGGGACTTAAAATAACCGTTATTAGTACCCAACGCTTAGCAACGCTAATATATATTCTTGTCTTAACTTTGCTTCTAAACAATTATTCTTATGGCCAAACTACGGATAATACCCCAGTAATGAAGAATGATATTATAGGTCTTTGGATGAGAGATGTGCCATCCGGCATAGGTGGCATCAACGGTAAAGAAGGACTTTTCTTCAAGAGCGACGGGACTTATGAATTCATAGGCATAGCAAGTATGAATGCACTTATTTGGAAGGTTGATGGGGATATGCTCATATCAACCACAAATACGGACAGATACCCCAAGCCCGAAGAAACCAAACTGCAAATCACACTGCTATCAGAGTACAAACTTACACTGGGCGGCAAGGATTACATAAGCGGAAGTTATACGAGGGAAGACCCGAAAACCAGCCAAGCATTGGTACAGTGGCACAAAGTAATAAACAGAATACTAATAGATAATGCAAAAAGCTACGTAGTATATGTGAATGAAAATCTTGATAAATATAAGAAAGAGGAATTAACGCTCGATCCAGAGAAGAAGGGACAGGAAAGCCGGCGGCTTATTTTATTGACGGATAACGGACAACCCATAAAACTCTCACTCACTGAACCCGATGATTTAGGCAAGATGGAATGGGGTTCCACATACTACTACCTTAACGGAGACATATTCTTTTTCAAAGCACCGTATTCTGGGCATATCTTTAAGAATGGTAGACAAGTTCTTTGGGTAAATGAGAATATGAACCCGCTAACGGATATCCCCGAAAAGGATATGAAGGATGCGGAGATAGGGATACAGGAACGCTCAAGAAAGTATCTAAGTTTGTTCAATACTGCTCCCCCATTAAGAAACTAGTAGAATTAAGCTAGTAAAAACTCGATACGGTTTCCTTCATTCTGCATATGGATACCACACACTGGTTCAGGTGGAAGTAGAGTATTTTAGGAAACAAGCTTCAGAGCCAAAAGCTGCCTGACTGATTCATTATTTTACCGATTACAACTTGTAATTAGAATCTTGGCTATAATATAATAAGGGTGTAATAGAGTTCATTTTAAACTCTGTATTTAAAAAATCAGGAGAAATTGTTATGAGTAGAATACTAAAATCACGAGATTATTTGATGAGGTGTTTGGGGGTTTTATTACTATTTGGGTTAATATCATTAGGGGCAATCGGAGGGTGCAGTGATAACAATGATGGAGGTCAAGGTAGTACAGGTGCTACAACAGCACTTACAGAAAATGACTTTGGGATGGATCTAAGTTTGGTTGCTGACCCCGTTAGAAATCTTGTAGTAACTTTCCTCGAGCATCCAGACTCCGAGGGACATGAAAACGATACAGGAGAAGCGGGGCGTGACATAATTCCACATACATACAAAAGAACACTGGAACACACCTTCTGCTGGGAGGATGATGACCTTGAAGCAGGGCACTTTATGGAGCTGGGTGATAGTGGGGGGAATGAAATACTAAGATTAGATGTCAATGGCGAGTGTGTAACAGAGATAATAGAGGCAGGGGATTATGTTATGACTATTTGGCATGACGGAAGGATTGAGAGAAATCATCCTATATTTATAATACATGGGCACGATGGGGACCTAGGAGCAAGAAAGGGGGAAACAATACCAGAGGGGGTACTGGAGAGAGGAGTAGGGTTTTTATCCAATATTTTAGAGTCGCTGGATGTTAGTATCGCTCAGACAACAAATGCACAAACTGTCAAGGATAATACAAGAACGCTTATAATTAGCAGGAGTTGTATTAGTTGCAATCTAACCAATGCGAATTTGACTGGGGCGGTTCTGACTGGAGCGAATTTGACTGGAGCGGATCTGTCTGGAGCGACTCTCACTGGAGCGACTCTCACTGGGGTAATATGGTGTGGCGCTACAAGGGATCTTTACAAGGACAACTGCGATGGGACTATCACGGATAAGGGTACGAATTTCATGTGGGAGAAGAAGACAGCCAGCAATTTCAGCGATCAGTACACGTGGTTCGAGAGCCTTGATTATATCAACCAGCTTAACGCTGACAAATTTGCGGGACACGATGACTGGCGGCTTCCGGAGGCTGGTCAAGATGGCGGCAAGCCGGGGCTGGAGACCATTCTTCTTAAGCCCTTTCCATGTAAAACTATCGTGGGGCAATTGGGCTCTTCATCAACCCCTCCATGTATCGATCCGATTTTCGGACCGACTGTCGGGGACTTTTACTGGTCAAATACGACGCTCGGCGCCAATCCCGACGGCGCGTGGCTCGTGAGTTTCAACAATGGCATGTTCTTGAACAACGGTAAGGACTTCCGCTTCGGCCTCGCCCGCGCAGTGCGTGACGTGCAGTGATTCGAAAAGACCTCCGGGTGGTCGTGACCTCGCGGAGGTATAAAGAAAAGAAATGAAAATGAATAATCATACTTCAAATATCGTAAACAAAGGGGACGCTACCCTTTATTTCCTTTCGTTCTTTATTTGCACAATAGACTTAACAACAAATTAACTGAACTTATAGCCATATTATAGGGGTCAAATTATATTCACAGTTCCTATTCCACTATCGGTTCAGCAGATGAATCCATAACAATTGAATGTAACTCTACCTCAAACCATTCCCAAAACATTTCATTTGTCCTATCCTGTGGAAACCACGCCTCTTCGGTACACCATCCAAAAAGCTTTTCAATAAAAATATCTTCGTAAATCTCGTTAATGTATCCTACCGCCCCTTCATCTGTATCATACTCTGGTATCAATACGGCAAGGCAATCAGTCTTGAAATCATCTAATGAAGATTTCCATTCAGTATCAGGCAATTGATTTGCCCAATCCACAAATGGTTGCTTTGGTCTTATGATTGCAATTGAACGGTTGATGGTATGCATAAACAAGATTATACTTTTCAAAACTCCAATTGTAAGTCTCCCGATTAATCAGTCACTAAATCG
>SPCL01000046.1 GCA_004525335.1 Thermodesulfobacteriales bacterium | reverse complement strand
ATCTCTATCTGTTGTTTGAGCTGCTCAATCTGCTGCTGATTCTGAAGCTGGATTGCCTCAATCTGCTGCTTTAATGCTTCAATCTGAGCTTTTGTAGACTGAGCCTTTGCCGTAACTCCTGAAAGGGGCAGTACAATAGCTGCAATTATTAGCAACTTTAAAAACATTTTCATCTCTCAAACTCCTCCTTAAGTAGATTTGAACTAGAGGCTATAGAAGTAAAATAAATTTGATGTGAAATTAATGTTAAGATTCAGTTAAGGAGCTATCGGGCTTCTTGCAAGAAAAGAGGTTTCGATTAGTCTATAAAGTATGATAGCGAAACTATATGTTCAGGATGCGGACGCATGTCAGAAAAATTAATAACCATAGTAGATGATGAAGAAGACATAGTAGAGCTTGTAAGCCATCATTTAAAACGTGAGGGATTCAAGGTGAAAGAATTCCATAACGGTAGGGATTTTTTATCCTACATAGAATCTGTAATGCCGGATCTTGCAGTTTTAGACATAATGCTTCCCGGGATAGACGGGCTTGAGATATGCAGGATATTAAAGAATAGAAATGCAACAAGCTCTATACCTATTATCATGTTAACCGCGAAAGCTAGTGAAGCTGATATAGTGGTAGGGCTTGAACTCGGTGCTGATGATTATATAGTAAAGCCCTTTAGTCCAAGGGAACTGGTAGCCCGCGTAAAAACTGTTCTTAGAAGAACAAGTGCGTCAGAAGATGTAGGAACTGTTATTAAGATTGGGCCAGTTATAATTAACACAGAAAAATATGAAGTTAGTGTTGATAACAACAAGTTAAACCTTACCACTACCGAATTTAAAATCCTTGAAGTTCTTGCCGAGGGTAAGGGAAGAGTCTATACCAGAGACCAGCTCTTAAAAAAGAAACGGCTTTGGGGAGACGACAAATTGGTATATGATAGAACAATAGATGTACATATTAAAAATCTAAGAGAAAAACTGGGCGCTGCCGGAAGCATGATTAAAACGGTAAGAAGTATAGGATATAAATTAGAAGAGTAGGGATCATTTGAGCATATTTTGGAAACAGTTTATATCTAGCTTTCTGATTATTGTCCTGGTTATATTTATTTTTACCTTCCTGATAATTAGCGAATTAAACAAGTACGATAAATACCTCACCAAAAAAAGGCTGCTCACCACAGCTAACTTGACTACAGAAGTTCTCATCCCCGCTTTAGAAAATCCACAAATAGATGATGTCCAATCAGTAGTCTCACGCCTTGGAGAAAAAACTGGGGTTAGAATCACAGTAATAGATGAAAATGGGTTAGTTTTAGGTGAAACCGATAAAAACCCCCGGGAAATGGAAAACCATTCTGAACGGCCCGAAATCAAACAGGCTTTTAATAATGAGATAGGAGAGAGTTTGCGTTATAGCACAACTCTGCAAAAAGAGATGTTCTATGTTGCAGTTCCGTATGAAGCAAAGAACGGTACAAGCCTAACAGTAATAAGAACCTCACTGCCTCTAAGTATTATTCAGCAAACCCTATTACCGCTTGAATCAAAAGTTATCTATACGGGTATTGTCTTAACGATATTAGCATTGCTTTTATCACTGGTGGTATCTAAAACAACTACAAAATCACTCGCTGGAATAATTAATATCTCTGAAGAGCTTGCCAAAGGTAACCTGAACGTCGATATACCTATATCCGAAAGTAAAGGTGAGATACCTAAAATTACTATGGCGTTAAATCACATGGCTCAAAAACTAAATGAAGTATTCAAACAACTATCTCACGAAAAAAACCAGATCGAAGCCGTTCTTAGTGCTATGAGCGAAGGTGTTATGGTTGTATCAGAGAAAGGGAAGATAATACTTACCAACAATATATTTAAAGAGATGTTTAATCTTACAGATGACCCCTTTCAAAAGTCTTATTGGGAAGTATTAAGAAATAAAGAAGTAATAAAACTAATAGATGGCGTACTTCAAAACTGGAAGCCCGATAATAAGGAAGTTTTCTATTTATACCCTGAGGAAAGATATTATTTGGCAAATGTCATTCCACTTACTTCCCCGGAAAGGGAGATAATTGTTGTTATGTTCAACATCACAGAATTCAAAAAATTAGAAAACATTAAAGCAGATTTTATTGCAAATGTATCTCACGAACTTAGAACCCCGCTAACAGCAATAAAAGGCTATACGGAAACTCTTGAAGAAGGTGCATTCGAGGATCCTCAGGAACAAAAGCATTTTATAAAAATTATTAAACGACACGCTGATAGACTAATTAATATAGTATCGGACCTCTTAGTATTATCCGAGGTTGAGGGCAGAGATGTGTTATCTCAGCAAAATGAAAATGGCGACTTAGAGGACGTGAATGTTAACGAAGTCATTAGATCATCTCTTGAAGCTTTAAAATCAAATGCTTTGGAGAAGGAACTTAAAGTTTCATTCAATCCATCAGATAAAGAACATATTATTACTGCTAGCAGATTTCTTCTTGAGCAAATGTTTATTAATTTGATTGATAATGCGGTCAAATACACTCCAGATCATGGTGAAGTTGGGATTGAAATAACTGACAAAAATGAATATCTGACAATAGAAATTTACGATAATGGAATTGGAATCCCAAAAGATAGCTTGCCTAGAATCTTCGAGCGCTTCTATAGGGTTGATAAAACGAGGTCCAGAAAAATGGGTGGTACAGGTCTTGGACTTAGCATAGTAAAACATATAGTAATAATTCACGGCGGAAAAATAGATGTTGAAAGCGAAGAGGGCAAGGGAAGCAGGTTCCGTATAAGCTTACCTAAAAAAGTCTAATAGAATTTTCAAAATTAATAGGGTCAAGTTCCAGCAGGATAAGAACCCAGAACTTTCAGATAAATACAGCTCTTATCCAGCTTTGAAAGTAATGACTTTATAACCTTATCTTGAGCATGGCCCTTGAAATCTACGAAAAATAGATATTCCCAAGGCCTTTCCTTAGATGGCCTGGATTCTATTTTCGTAAGATTTACTTTGGCATCAGCAAAAGGTTGAAAAAAAGATTTTTGAAGAGCGCCCGGTTTATCCTTTAAAGTGAATACAATAGAGGTGCGATCATCCCCCGTTGGGTTATTGGTTTTTTTGCCTATTACAAAAAATCTTGTCGTATTAAGACTACTCTCTTCTATGTTATTTTTAATAATTTTCAGTTTATATATTGAAGCCGCATGCTCACTTGCTATTGCTGAGACATTTTTTTTCTTGGAAGCAAGCCTTGCCGCTTCGGCAGTGCTCGTAGTTTCTATTATTTCTTTATCACCCAAATTTTTATTCAGCCATTTCTTACATTGGGCTATCGCCTGCGGATGAGAGGCAACTATATTAATATCTTGGATATTTCCAGTTTTAGACAAAAGAAAATGGTTTATCCTCTCAAATAATTCAGTAGTTATTCCAAGATGAGTTTTCGATAATAGATCTAGAACCATACCGACAGAACCCTCAATAGAGTTTTCTATTGGAACAACTCCAAAAGAAGCTCTGTCGTTTTCAACTTCCTCAAAAATTTCTTCGAAACTACCTAGCGGTAAAAGCTCCGAAGATCCTCCAAACTCGTTATATGCGGCTTGGTGAGAAAAGCTCCCTTCAGGTCCCAGATATGCGACTCTAGTCGGCTGCTGCAGTAAGCGGCTAGCAGAAATTATTTCTCTGAAAATATTTAAAACTGAATCATCTGAGAATGGACCGGCATTAAGTTCCTTTAATTTGTTTTTGATGAGTTTCTCTCTAACCGGATCATAAACTCCGACAGAATTTTCCATTTTGAGCTTTCTAATCTCAAGCGCAACATCACCGCGCTCGTTTAAAAGCTTAAGTATCTCCTGATCAAGAGAATCTATCTTTTCTCGTAGTTTGTCGAAGTTAGTTGAGGAGCCCATTTTTTACCTGCAATTGTGGTTTGAGAGAATGATAGCAACAGGGCAATTATAAGTCAAATAATCTAACCTATACAGAGGGAGCATTCTAAAAAAAGATATAAAATCCATGAGCATTAACTCATTTTTCTGTTATACTCAAATAACAAAGGAGTAAAACTTCAACTTTAGCCCTGCTTTACATTAGAAATACTTTCTAAGGAGGATAATAACATTGTCCGGCAGGAACAAAGCCCCCCAATTGAAAACTGAACCGATAGATAAAGAAAAGCCCCTGAGGATAGATGTACGCTTTCTGGGGAATATACTTGGTAAAGTTATCATTCATCAGGAAGGGAACAATATCTTTGATATTGAGGAAAAAATCAGGGCCCTTACCAAAGAGATGAGACACAGTTATGTAAAGAGCCAGAAAGAGGATTTAGTATCAACAATAAAAAGTCTGTCTGATAAAGACATTTATAAGGTCGCCCGAGCTTTTACTACCTATTTCAAACTCGTAAATATAGCAGAGCAGAATCATCGTATCAGGAGACGAAGAGAGTATAAGTACATCTCAGATATCAGGGACTCTGTCGAGGGCTCGGTTGAGAGCCTTTTTAATACTCTTGGAGAAAGAGATATTTCTTATACCGACTTCAGAGCACTTGTGGACAAGATGTCAATCGAGCTTGTGCTTACTGCTCATCCCACAGAAGTGAACCGCCACATCGTGCTTGAAAAATTTAGACGTATCTCATATCTCCTTGAGAAGTTTCAGAATCCCATACTTAGCGCAGAAGAAAAAAAAGCGATACACATGGAGATTAAGGCAGAGGTCATATCACTTTGGCAGACTGAAGAGGTGCCGTCTTTTAAGATCACACCGATTGATGAGGCAAGGAGCGCTCAGTATTACTTTAAAGAAACTATTTTTGAAGCTCTTACTATTGTATACCTCGAGTTTGAGGAGAGAATCAAAGAACACTATGGCCTTACTGAAATAAAGCTACCCCCTTTTTTCAGGTTCGGCTCCTGGGTTGGAGGGGACAGGGACGGAAACCCGTTTGTAACTCATAGCATCACTCTTGAAGTCCTCAAGATGCAAATGGAGCTTGTGCTCGAAAAATACCTAGAGCAAGTTGAGCGTCTTATAAACCAGCTTAGTGCATCTAAAAAACAGGTCCATGTGAGCAGCGAGCTTATAGATTCTATAGAAGGCGATAAAAAGCTTCTTAAGCATGATAGTGGGATAAGAAATAGCGATGAGAGCTACAGAATAAAATTGAGTTATATAAAGAGTAAGATTGTCGGGACTCTACAGAGGATCAAGGGAGAAAACTATAATATTTCCTATGCCAATAAAGACCAGCTTATAAACGATCTTGAAGTGATAGACAGAAGCCTTCGTGAAAATAGAGGAGAGCTTCTTGCCGACTCAACGCTAAAGAAGCTTATAAGGCAAATTAGTGTTTTTGGTTTTCATATGGCGAAGTTAGATATAAGGCAGAACAGTGAGGTGCATGTGCGGGCAATACAAGAAATTACAAAGCGCCTCAACTTAGCTAACTACACTGAGCTTTCTGAAGAAGATAGATTCTTATGGCTTGCAAGTGAGATTAATAACCCACGCCCGCTTATACCCGGATGGCTTGAGCTTTCTGCTGAAACTACAGAAGTTCTTAAAACATTTGCTGCCGTGAGACAGGCGCTTGATGAGATAAATGGTGAGTGTATTGACACCTATATAATAAGCATGACATCAAGCGCTAGTAACATATTAGAGGTGCTGCTTCTCGCAAAGGAAGCAAATCTTTATGTTAATGACGGAGGTAAAATAACAAGCAGGCTAAATATTGTGCCCCTATTTGAAACGATTGACGATTTTAGAAATGCTCCCCAAATAATGAGAATCCTATATGAGAACTCGGTTTATAGAAATCATCTTAGCGCCAGAGGCAACATCTCTGAAATAATGATTGGCTACTCGGATAGTGGTAAAGACGGGGGGCACCTTTGTGCGAGCTGGGAGATACACAAAGCCCAGAGGTCGCTTAAAAAATTAGCGGATCAGTATGGGTTTAGAAACAAATTTTTCCATGGACGAGGTGGTACTGTAAGCAGGGGAGGAGGGCCCACAAATCAGGCTATTCTTGCCAGACCTTCCGGTACAGTCGATGGCATGATCAAAATCACAGAGCAGGGTGAGGTGGTCTACAGCAACTACTCTCTTCCTGAAATAGCAGAGGATAACCTAGAGCTTGTTCTATCGTCAGTAATTCTAACCAGTTTAAGCAAGGAAGTAATCGATCCAGAGTGGGAGGAAGTAATGGAAGAGCTCTCTTCGCATGCAAGGGAATCATGGAGAACCCTCGTCTATGAGGATAGTGATTTTTATCCCTATTTCAAGCAGGCGACACCTATATCGGTTCTCCAACAGATGCAGATAGGATCTCGACCAGCAAAAAGAAAACAGACTGAGCGTATAGAGGACTTGCGAGCCATCCCCTGGGTTTTCAGCTGGACTCAGAACCGCCACCTTATCACAGGTTTTTACTCAGTCGGCTCTTCGCTCAATAAGTTTGTTAAGAAAGACCCGGAAAAAAATCTAAAGCTACTGCAGGATATGTATGATAATTGGAGATTCTTTAAATCCCATATAGATAATATTCAGATGACGCTCAGCCGTGCTGATATGTGGATTGCGCTTGAATACTCCCTGCTAGTAAATCCCCGTGAGCTTGGGAAGAGTGTATTTCAGAAAGTAAGTGAAGAATTCAAGCTGACTGAGGAAATGGTATTGAAAATCACAAGCCAGAAACAAATCCTGGATAACAACCCTTTTCTAAGAAAATCCATAGAGCTTAGAAACCCATACATAGATTCACTTAGCTACATACAAGTTGCGTTACTAAGACGTCTTTCAAAGGGAGATATCTCAGATGAAGAGAAGGAAGCTCTAACTGATATTATAAAGCTCACTATAAATGGAATTTCAGCAGGCCTTAAGAATACTGGATAAAGGTTGCAACCTTTTAATCTCTAAGTCAATGTAAAGAAATCATAGCCCTCGTTTTTCCTTATCCTTATCTAATAGAGAGGCTTTATCCAAAACAGTTTTTTTAACATAGATTGGAGAGTTCATTCTTGACGCCAATGCTATTGCATCGCTTGGGCGGGCGTCAATTTTTGAGACTTTCCCGTCCACGGAAACCTCAACTTGCGCATAGAAAACCTCATCACGCAGATCAACAATTACAATCCTCTCCACCTTGGCCCCGATCGTCCTAATAATTGCAGCCATCATATCATAAGTGAGCGGACGGGGAGCTACCTTTTCAGATATACCAAGCTCTATAGAGCGCGCCTCACAAAGCCCGATCCAAATTGGCAGGATCGAGTTTTGATCTTTATCCGTCAAGAGCACCACAGGGGTCTGCAAATTCTGATCAAAGGCAATGCCTTTTATCTCCATCTCTTGAATTGAGCCTTCATCTTTCTTTGCTTCAGAGTTGTAACCGTAAGTAGATACGACAAGTAAAGTTAATAAAAGGACTAACCCAAAGTATTTATGTTTCATGATATCACCCATAAAAAGAATATCACAAACTAGACATTAAAACTGTTAATATTTAGGAACCAAGGCGCAAGATTTGCTAGAGGAAATGTTAAGCTAGAACGGCCTTACTACTTTTCACCAATCATATATCGGCAGCCGTTTGGCCCTATACTTGCCGAATGAACTTCACCAGAAGGAACATCAAATCTGTCACCCGTTTTATACGTAACAGTTTGCCCTTCTGATGTTACTGTGATATCACCTTCTAAAATAATATGTGCTGTTATGCCACAGTGGGTGTGCTCAGGGTAGAATGCATTGGGAGAATCTCGGTGTACAAATATGCCAGAAAAACCATCACTTATAAGCTGTGCTTCTAATTCTTGTCCATTCAAAACAAATATTCCTTAAAGAGCTATATAACTAGAATCTCTTTATTGACCCTTTTTCAAATCTGGGGTTCATTACGGTGCCTAATATTTTGCCACCCAGGCTTCCGTCCTTATGTTGGGCTAAATAGGGTGCTAAAAAAGTCTTGTATTTAACAAGGTCATTATCGGTTATTTCAACTCGATATCCCAAATCTAAAATACCGCCTTCAGACATCTCCCATAGAAGTGGTGTACTGCCTGTAATCTGCAAATCAATTCCCTCGCCCTTAACACTTAACTCGTCAATATTTGTAAGCTCGTCAACAATTTTACCATTAAACCTTGATGTAAGATTAGTTAACGAGGGGAGCTTCATACCTTTTACTTTGAGGTTGTCCAACTCAAGCCCTTCTACCACAAAGTTAAATTCACCATTTGGATTTGGAAGAAACTGAACAAACAAGTTGCCATTGAGTCTGCCGTGAATAAGCATTTCTGCCTTCCCCTCTTCTGAAAGAAGATCAGGAATTCCATCGACTTTCAAATTTTTTATATCCACTTTTATCTCTTCTATTTTATTATTCCCTTTGCTGACTCTAACAGCTCCCTCAATTTCTCCTCCATGCAGCTTGGCTGTAAAAGGAATTTTAGGTGAATCAGAAAAGACTGAGAATATCGAAGGTTTAATAGTTATAGAATCTAGTTCTAAAAATTGATTTTGGGATTTATGTATAGTGACGTTTTTTAGATTTATATTTAGCAAGGGGGAGACATCGGCGGTTTTGATATCAACTTTATAAGGCGTGCTGTTTTGTATTTCAGAGATGATTCGTTGTTTAACTATATCGCCTGGGAAAGTGAGAATTAAAAATACAAAAAAAGCTATAACAAAAAAGGAGACGTATGATAACGGTACTATATGTTTATAATTTCTTATTTTCTCTTTCATATTAGCTAACCTGTTTGAACTCATATGTGGACACGCGAAGTTTCACTTTCGTCGAATCAGATTTGCCAGATTTTGTGCTTATATTTAAATTTGAAACTTTAAGTGAGGGTTTATTTTGAAGTTTGTATAAAATATCCACTAAAGAGTTTAGCGATAACTTATTTAATTCGACATCTACACTTTTTTCCTCATAAAAGTCTTCATCAGAATTTGATCTAGAATTCACATCTCTAATCGAAAAATTCTTTCTATCGAGTTCCTCATTCAAGAGTATTTTTTCTACTACGGAAATAAGGTCTTCGTTTTCTTTCGTTATTTTACTAGATAACTCGGCAATCTTCGTTTGCGAATCTTCATACTCGGCTTTTAGAGCTTTTACTTCTTGAAGCTCTTTTTCAAGCTGAACTGATCTTTTCTGCAAACTATCAACTCCTGAAGAATATGAGTGAAAAACAAGATAGATAACTATAACTATTATTGCTGTGCTGCCTAAAAAAAGAGCTCTTCTGTCTCTCTCAGTTGCAATTAGAGCATCAAATTTCTCACGAGCTTTTTCGATAAGTTCTTGAATTTTCTGTTTTATAGAATCTTTATCCATAATTAAGCCTTTGATTTTAGTACTACCGATATCTCAAATTTTGTTTTACCGTCCTGAGCATTGCCAGTTTGGTCTCTGGTAACCGTCTCAAACATACCGGACTTTTCTAGAGCTTCTTCTATCTCTGCAACTTCCTGATATGATCCGCATACGCCCTGTATCTTTATTTTATCTGCGCTTTCAAACTTAATATCATTAACTGTCAACTGAAGGCTTTCAGGCAAACTGCTTGAAATATCTCTCAAAGCATCAAGCGGCGTTTGACCGCCCTGTACTCCTTCTATCAAATCAAGTTTTTCTCTTACCTTTCCAACCTCACTTTGCATATATAGTATTGGTTTCGGAATTACTTTTACCTCAGGGAACGTATCTTTAACCACCTGAGCTATTTGAGCTTCTATATTATCCACGTTGTTCTTAAGCTCGTAGTATGAAGAAGCTGAAGTATATATAAGAAACAGTATTAATATCCCTAACAATATGCCGGGGACCATCAATACCTTTCTGAACTCATTGTCTACACCTGAGTATTTAAATTCATCCTTTCTGAAATTTAAATATCCGTTTTTAAAAGAACTTCCATATAGTGCTAACGCATAAGACTTTGCATACAATGAAGATTTATCAGCGCCAAGATCAGGAATATATATTTTTTTCACATCTTTATTAAGCGTATCTTTAAGAAAATCACCCATACCCCTTATAAGCGATAAAGAGCCTGAAATTTCAATAGTCTTGATTTTCACTTTAACTTCAAGCTCAAAAAACTGAACAGTCTTTTTAATTTCACTAAGTATAGGCGCAAAACACTCTTCTAAGTTAGATCCATCTTGGTTACCAATAACTAATTGGCTAAAATCCTGGTAATAATCCATCTCTCCGATCTGATTGAGTTTATTTAGAAACATCTCAACAGACTTGGTTGAAGATCTGACTCGCCTGATTCCATTTTCATCAAATAATATGTAGCTAATTTCACTATCGCCAAGATCTATAAGCAGCAGTGGCCTCTCACTAGAAAGAAATTCATTAAGAGCGCTAAAGGCCAGTGGTGTGTAAGTGATTATTTTTGGATCTATTCCATGTTCATTGAAAGATCCAATTAATTCAGACACGTGGTTTTTTTCAAAAACGCATACTAACGCCTCACTTCCTGCTCCATTTTTGACAAGGTGATAACCGTGTATTTTTGCCCTAGGATCAAAGGTTGCAAGGTTCTCAAGCTCGTATTCATAAACCTGATCTATCTTCTTAGGATCTGAAAAGGGGAAATTCACAACTCTTATGGAAGTTGGGCTTTGAACAATAGAGGCTGCTATATCGCCCTTGGGAAGAGAATAAGCCTTAAATACTTCAGATAGTGAATCAGAGTCTCCTTCGGGAGAAGAGGAGATTTCCGTCCTAATTGTTTGTAGCAATTGGACATCCCTTAATCCTCTCTTAATTAGGGAGATTTTTATATCTTTACTACCTATATCTAGCCCAACAAATTTTCCGTACATATTTTAAGTAATCTACTTAATCTTTATAGTTTAACTCTAAATTAAAGGTGGTTTAAAGTCAAATAAAACTACATAGCCCGAGCCCTTGTAAGAGTGAGTACTTGAACTTTGTATGCCCCTGATTTAAGTAGCATTTTAGAACACTCATCACTGGTTGAGCCCGTTGTAAACACATCGTCTACTAATAATACTGACTTCTCCTTATAGCTCTTATCTGTTGCAACCGAAAAAGCTCCCCTTACGTTGATTCTTCTCTCACCCTCATCTCTAATTTCTATCTGTGGGATTGTATCCCTTGTCCTCTTAAGTCCAAATAAGTCACATTGGACTCCTTTATATTTTGCAATCCCGCTTGCGAGAATTACTGATTGGTTATATTCCCTATGTCTTAATTTATCTATGTGTAAAGGAACCGGCACTACGGAATCAAACTCATCTAAATCGTCGGGGAAATTAGTTTTTAAAATCTCCAAGAGAAGCTCCCCATAACTTAGCTTTCCTTCGTACTTAAAGCTTATTATAAGATCTCTGATGCTGCCCTCATAAATGGCAATTGAGCGCGCCTTCTCAAAACTATAGTTACCTTTAATACATTTACTAAAGAGATTGTTTGTATTCTCTGATTCCAGCTCTGAATCATGCTTAGCCTGATTGTTAAAGAATCCAAACGGAACTCCACATTTACCACAAAAACTCCAATTATTAATGAACCTTATATCGCTTAAGCATGACTTACAAAGCTTTTCATTTTTAAGTGATGCTTTACCGCAGGAAGGACAGACTTTGGGGAATAAGATATCGAGCATATATTAAAAGTTACTATTAGTTAAGGCTAATAAAAAGTTTATTTTCCAATTCAATTCCGGACTAATATAAAGGATGCCATGTTTTGGAAATGAAAGTTTTGGAAATGAAAAGAAATAAAACTATACCCTCATAGGCATAATTACAGAGATATAAACTTCGTCGTCATCCGGCTTGATCACAGCCGGGCTAAGCTCATCAATAAGCCCGATTTGAACTTTTTCCTGTGTAATCGCCTCTAGTACATCCATAAGATACCTAGCATTAAATCCAAGCTCAGCAGGTTCTCCTGAATACTCTAGAGCAATAGATTCTTTAGCCTCGCCAAATTCAGGCGAAACTGAAGCCAGGGTCATTACATCTTTTTCAATATTAAGTTTTACGCTTCTAGTTTTTTCTGAAGAAAGAATCGAAACTCTTTTTAAGGCGCTTAAGAGCTCATCCCTGCCTATCTTAATTGTTACTTTAGTTACCTCTGGGGTTACTTGCTTATAGTCTGGGAAATCAGCGTCTATGAGCCTTGCTATAAGAACTATATTCTCACCCTCTGCCATAAAGAAGTTGTCCCCAACACCGATCCTAACTGTTTCAGATAATCTTAAAACCTTTCTAAGCTCAGCCACTCCCTTTTTGGGAACTACGAACCCCTTATCGAATTTAACCCCACCATCAATCTTCTTTTCTACAAGCGATAAACGATGCCCGTCTGTAGCCACAAGCCTCAAGTTTTTCTCGCTAGACACTTCAAAAAATATACCTGCAAGATTTCTTCTCAGCTCATCCGGAGAAACTGCAAAGATTGTTTTGGATATCATGTCCTCTATTAAAAAGCTCTCTACGCTAAATAAATTATCTGAATGAAGCTCAGGGATAATTGGAAAATCCTCGCTCGGAAGCCCTGCAATCTTAAAGTTTGCAGAGGAGCTTCTGATTTCAACCCAGTGATTCCCTATTTCTTCAATCTCAATTTGGCCATCCGGGAGCTCTTTAACGATCTCATATAGTTTTCTTGCCGGAATTGCTAAACTGCCTTCTTTTTGAACCTCTGCATCACACCAAGTACTCATGGTTGTCTCGAGATCGGTAGCTGAAATTTCAATCTTGTTATTTTTCAAAGTAATTAGAACATGAGAGAGAACAGGCATAGTTGCACGCCTTTCTGAAATCCCTTGAACCAAGCCTAACTTTAGTGAGAAATCCTGTACCTGGGTTTTAAATTTCATATAACTACTCCTGTTTCTATAATATTAAAGATTATTCTTATATATAGTAGTAATAATAGTAGGGCATGTGAATTTGTGGACAAATACCCTCTTTGCCCCGTAATTAAAGCGATAGGCGCTGTTTTTTGTGTTGATAGACATGTTGATGTTTGTTGTCATTTATTAACTCTTATCCACAGGGACTTAATAATATACACCTTTTAACTTTTTATCCACAAAAGCACACACATAGTTCTGCACTGTTTATCCACTCATTAGAGTTTCGATTTTTCTTGATAAAGAATCCACAGTGTTTGTTAGTGAATGGTCGTTTCCTAAAAGTTTTTCGATTTTTTTAACTGCATGAATAACTGTAGAATGATCTTTGCCTCCAAACTTTTCTCCTATTTCAGGATATGAAGCGCCTGTGTATCTGCGGGCTAAATACATAGTAACTTGTCTGGGTACAGCTATGCTTTTTTGCTTTCTCTCAGATTTTAAATCCTGAACCCTCATTCCGTAAAAATTTGCAACTTCTCTCTGTATACTTTCTATAGTGACAAATCTATTATCCTGATTTTTTACTATGTTTTTTAATACTTCTTTTGCGAGGTCAATAGAAATCTCCGCATTCAGCAATTTTGCATGAGCAATTATATTTGTCAGAGCTCCCTCTAGTTCTCTAATATTTGATGTAGTATTCTTTGCAATATAAAGCCCCACCTCATTTGGTAACACAATCCCCTGGCTTTCAGCAATATTTTTAATTATCGCAATCCTGGTCTCAGTCTCAGGAGGCTGTATATCTGTTATTAAACCCCATTCAAATCTAGATCTGAGCCTTTCCTCTAAATACGACATGTCTTTTGGAGATTTATCACTCGTCAGAACAATCTGTTTTTTGGATTCATATAGTGCGTTAAAGGTGTGGAAAAACTCCTCCTGGGTGCTCTCTTTACCGGCAATAAACTGTATGTCATCTATAAGGAGCACATCACATCCAAATCTATAGCGGTTTCTAAACTCCTCCATCTTGTTGGATCTAATGCTGTTTATTACCTGGTTAGTGAAGTGCTCTGCAGATATACAGCACACCCGGGCCATGTTTGAAGTTGATTTTAAGACCTCGTTACCTATGGCGTTAATAAGGTGAGTTTTCCCAAGCCCAACTCCGCCGTAAATAAAAAGCGGATTGTAAGCTTCTCCGGGCTTTCTTGCAACTGCAGTAGATGCTGCATGAGCAAATTGGTTGCTCGGCCCGACTATGAACTTATTAAAAGTATAGTTCGGGCTCAAAAAGCCTGTAAATAAATCGGATTTCCGCTCTTTTTGCTTGTTAAGATTTTTAGACTGAGCCATATCTTTTGGATCATGATCACTATCTTCTGATATGATTTTTACTTCTATATCGACGCCATAAATCTCCTTTACAGTGTCGCCAATAAATTCTAGGTAGTGATTTTCAATCCAGTCTCTGTCAAACTCGTTTTTCGCCATCAGTACTAAAGAGTTTTCAGATTCAGTAACCGCCTTAAGCGGTGAAAACCAGAAGAAAACCTGTGGATTAGATTTCTTTGCTATCTCTTTAAGTACATCATCCCAGTCTACATTT
>SPCL01000030.1 GCA_004525335.1 Thermodesulfobacteriales bacterium | reverse complement strand
GTGAGAATATGGCCCCCGCACGTATTGCATGACTTGCGGTAACTATTCTCAGTCTTGTTGTAGGTAAGGATGTTATCTTCACCTTTTGTAATTTCCATAGCCTCAGGTTTCCAGAGGGTAAATGCATTTACGGGGCCCGCTGACCAATGCCGGCAAGATTCGTAGTGGCAAGATCCCATAGCGGCAGCTTCTCCGCTTACCGTAAATTCAACAGCTCCACAAAAGCAGCTTCCTGAATAAGTTTTTTCCTCGCTCATTATTGTTCTCCTAGTTTGTTTTTGATTGGTGCACTCAGATTTTTTCTCTTTAAAATATATTATCAATATTAATATAGCATTAAGACTGTGAATTTTCAGATTTGTTTGAAGCTGAATTCTCCAGTAACTTTCAACGTGTATGAGTTCCGCAACTAAAGACACTTCTAACAAACTAAAAGAGCTTGCACTGTTGTTTTTCAGATTGGGGGTAACTGCATTCGGAGGTCCACCGGCTCATATAGCAATGATGCACGATGAAGTAGTTACGCGCAGAAAATGGCTCGATGAGCAGGAGTTCTTAGACTTGATGGGCGCTACAAATCTAATCCCCGGCCCCAACTCAACCCAGATGGCGCTTCATATGGGCTACAGCCGCGCCGGGTGGCGGGGCATGCTCGTCTCGGGATCGTGTTTCATCTTGCCCTCGGCTTTTCTTGTCCTCCTTCTCACATGGCTTTACGTGCAATACGGCACGACTACTTACGCTGAGACTCTTTTTTACGGCATTAAACCCGTAATTATAGCAATAGTCCTCCAGGCTCTATACATGTTAGGGCGAAAAGCAGTGAAGGATGTGCTCACTTCACTTGTCGCTGTAGGAGTAGTGGCCGGTTATTTCTATGGCATAAACGAAATACTTCTCATCTTCCTGGGTGGGCTAGTAGTAATGCTGCTGAGAAATTATAGAAGTATCGCCATCTCCAGAATGTTTAGTTTCGTAGCGCCTATATTGGGAATTAATTTAGTAGCTCTGCAAGCAAAGGAAGTGGCAATATCGACTCTGTTTTTGACCTTCTTTAAAATTGGGGCTGTGCTCTACGGTAGCGGATATGTGTTGCTCGCTTTTTTGGAAGCCGACTTTGTAAATTCACTAGGATGGATAACGACTCAACAGCTAATTGACGTTGTGGCGATAGGGCAGGTGACCCCAGGTCCGCTACTTACAACAGCTACATCTATCGGATACTTGGTTGCAGGGTTTAAAGGAGCTGTACTTGCAACAGTAGCAATATTTCTTCCCTCTTTTATCTTTGTGCCGTTTGTTAATTCTGTAGTGCCGAAGCTAAGAAATTCCCCTCTGGCAGGAGCCGCGCTTGACGGAGTGAACGCTGCTTCACTTGGTTTTATGGCCGCTGTAACAATTCAGCTTGCCCGGGTATCTTTGATCGACCCGCTCACAATTATTATTGCCGTACTATGTGCCGTTGCATTATTCTTTTTCCGCATCAACTCGACCTGGCTCATTGCTGGCGGGGGGATTGTGGGTCTTCTATACGGATTGTTTTAAGTTCATGTTGCAAATTAGATTCTCCAACTCAACAAAGCAAATAAATGCTGGTTATAATATATAAGAAGTAATTCCTATGGAGGGTATGAAATGAGAAAAACAGGTTTATTAGCATTACTACTGCTTGTGATAGTTTCGTTTGGAGTCGCAGGCGGGTGTAATAACAACAGTGGCAACGGCGGGGACGGTGGAGTAGGGGAACCAGCACCCGGACCTAACGAGCCGCAATACGATCTTGAGCTTGCGATTGATCTTATGGAGTTGTCATTAGTTGCTTATAATCAGAGGACTCAGTGTATTAATGGCGGAATGGGTGCAATCACGGTGCCTTCTCACTATACGCTTAAGGAAGTGATATATAGATCGGTAATCACCGGTAGTCCGTGCCTCGATGATGACACTGTTATCCCTTTCGCATTTATAGCAACGTTGGACGATAATATCTATGTTGTGTTTAGAGGGACTGAAACTTTCTCTGATGAAATTAGTGATATCGCGGCGTTTCAAATTCCTTATAACTTCGTTCCCAACGGAGGTAAAGTTTCACTTGGATTTTTAAGTGCATATCAAGGTGATAACACAAACCCTGTTCAGAGCGCTATTTTGAGTAAACTCGATGAGCTCACTATGACAGGGAATTATAGCAACCTTTATATTACAGGGCACAGCCTTGGGGGAGCAGTTGCCTTTCTGGCTTTCCCGGATTTCTCGCAGAACGTAGGGATGATAGATAGCGTAACGATGTATAACTTTGCAGGCCCTGCAGTAGGAGACAGCCAGTTTGTAAGTACTTATGAAGCAACAGAGTCGTTAAACAGGGCAAGTTTTCGAATTGTGAATACAAACGATCTTGTACCGATGCTCCCGCCTCTTGGGCTTAATTGTGATAATTTCTCATATTTTCATGTTGACGGAGAGGAGAAGATATTTTTCGGAACGGTACTTCCAGCGCTTCCGGATTTTGCGGGAGATAGTTGCGATCTCGTTACAATAGCCGCGCAGCTAGTTGTTTACGGACTTATTAATAAGGATGCGATCGGAGAGAATCACAGTCATTGTACGTATTTTTCAACATTATGCAGCATGGGCTCAAGTCCTAGTACCTGCTCTCAAAGGGCGATTGGCTGCACTCCGTAAAAATTTTAATAATCTAATTCTGGAATTTGTTATAGTGAAAATCAGAACTCTAACTATGGGCTGAAAATGGCTGAGCTAGATAATATTAGCGTTGATGTTGTAGTTATAGGCGCGGGCATTGGAGGCTTGGCAGCAGCGCGCGAGTTAACTGCCAAAGGACTTTCGGTCGCTATACTCGAAGCCAGGGACCGTGTTGGGGGCCGTTTGCTGTCTATCTCACCAAGTGGCATAGACCTGGGCGCTACGTGGTTTTGGCCTAATGAACCCAGGATAACAAAGCTTATCTCAGATCTCGGACTTGAGACTTTCCTCCAATATACTTCAGGGGACGCGGTGTATGAGACTGTAAGAGGAGTCGAGCGCACTCAGGGTAACCTGATTGATGTTTATTCGAGCAGATTCACACACGGTGCTCAGCCTTTAGCTCAAGCCCTTGCCGATGAGCTGCCAGCCGGTGTAATCAGATTTGATGAGCCTGTGACTAGCGTTCGGGCATCAAGCGATAATATCGAGGCGCACACGCAAAATGGCGTCTTCTCTGCTCAGCATATCGTACTTGCCGTACCACCAGCTCTAGCTGTTTCTTCTATTAGATTTAATCCAACTCTATCTGAGAAGTTATATGGGGTAGCTAAAATTACCCCTGTGTGGATGGGCGCTATTACCAAAGTAGTAGCGGTCTATTCAGAACCGTTTTGGCGTGAGGACGGGCTTGCGGGGTCAGCAATTAGTTATGTAGGCCCTATGAGAGAAGTGCATGATATGAGCGGCCCGGAAGGAGAGCCGGCAGCGCTCTTTGGTTTTGCGCCTACTATGACTATTCGCCAGCCTACTGTATCCGCTGAGGAGGTGCTTAGACAGTTGATATCTTTATTTGGAGATAAAGCTGGCCACCCTGAAAAATTATTGATCCACGATTGGAGGTACGAGCGCTTCACCTCTCCACCCGCTGTTGTGCGTCTCATTGCTTATAACACTTTCGGTCATTCCATCTATGCTGAGCCTCAAATGAACGGTCGTCTCCATTGGGCGTCCACAGAAACTGCTCAGGAAAATCCAGGGCATATTGAGGGCGCGCTTGCAGCAGCAGAGCGAGCGGCTAATGCAGTCATCAGAACGGAATCTGGTGCCGCCTCAGAATGACAATATTGCACAGCAAGCTCTGAGAAATATTCCGGAGGCGCATACTGTGCCGCTATTTTTTGAGAGTGTAATTTCCTCTTAGTACCGATTCGGTAAAGCCTGCTTTCAAAATGTTCTTATAAGAATGCTGAGGGTCTCCCTCTACGGCTTCTCCGGTTTCTGTGAACATGCGCTTACATCCAAGCTCAATTGCTTTTTGTATTCGGGCTGACATTATTGCTGCCTGGCTTCCCATTCTTCTAAAATTCGGATCGGTAGCTCCCCATTCCATCCATGCGCTCCCGCCGTGGACATACATTGCTCCCGCTCCCGCGGGCGTGTCGCCGGAGTAGCTCAAAAAAATATGCCATCCCGGGTCATCAGCAAGACCTGCGAGCATGGGAGCTGAATTCTCAGTCATGCCGAAGGCGTTTGCTACTATCCTTCCAAAGTGAAGCGCTTGTTCTGCCGTTGAAGCTTCTGTTATCGTAAGCTCCGTTAGAACTTCGAGGGGAGGGGAGTTGTCACGTTTAAATTTCATCCATCCTCGTGATTTTTGAAGTCCTTCTTTCTCTAGCATCTCCGGTACATTATCGGCCATCTCATTGGGGTAGACGTGAAGGAAGAATTTGTTGATATCCAGATCACGGTAGAACTTTGTGATGTTGCTCAGTGTCTCTTGTGTAATCTCGAATAAAGTCCCGAGCCCGAGCGTTCGGTTGATTACGACGCTTGGGTCTTTTGTTGAGGCTGCCGCAACCGCGTCGCCTACCTCAAGCATATAAAGTCCAAGATCTTGTGCGGTCTCAAGCGGGCAATGCTTATGCAGGCTGATTAGGGCTTCTCTTTCTATTTCTTCTGAAATGAGTTTTGTTTTGTTCATACTATATATTATTACTGCTTATTCGGACTAGTATCAATATGTGTTATAATGAAATTTGAATGACTGTATTGGCGGGCTTTATCTACAAACTATTAATTAAGACAGCAGGAAGTGTTATGAGAAGAATGACAATTACTCTTTTGTTAATTTCGTTTCTTCTTTCAGTAAACATCCTACACGCTGAGAATTCAAATTCTTCGGATAGAGTTCAAAAAGTTGAGATTGTTGTAGACAGCTACTCTTTTAAACAAGAAACTAAAACGAATATAGCATATATATAATGGAAAAACAGAGAACACCCTTTAGTACGATTGAAGAAAATGAAGCGATACTAGCGATTCTTGATGGAACGTCTGCTGAGATTGGCCAGAATTTTTTTGTTTCCCTGGTTAAAAACCTTTCAAAAGTGCTCAACACTCACGGAGCATGGGTAACCGAGTTTTTTGAAAAAGAGCGGAGAATGCATGCCAAGGCCTTTTATCTAGGGGACGGCTGGATCGACAACTTTGAATACTCTGTTATAGGCACACCATGTGAGACGGTTGTTACGGAGAAGCGCCTCGTTCATATAAGAGACAATTTATTTAAAAAATATAAAGGTAACCAGGAGTTAAAAGATTTTAGCAAGACCGGTGCTGTGAGTTATCTTGGGGTTCCATTTGAGGATGTGGACGGGAAGATACTCGGCCATCTCTCTGTTATTGATACCGAGCCTATCCTGGAAGATCAGGAAGTCTTTAACATCTTCCGCATTTTTGCCAACCGGGCCAGTGCTGAGATGCGCCGCTTGAGAGCTGAGAAAGAGACCATTGAGCGAGAAGAGAAGCTTATAAAACTCTTTGACAGTGCTATGGACGCTATAATCGAGCTCGATCAAGACTTCAAAGTTACACGAATAAACTCAGCTGCTTCAAAAGTATTCGGAGTTACGGGAGAAAATGTTAAGGGCAGGTTATTCAACCGCTTTTTAACTGGGGACAGCAGTGAAAAACTGCTTAGGCTTACGGAGTCGCTTGACCTTAGACCCGAGGGAGAAAAATTTATATGGATACCACAGGGCTTGCAAGCTGTTAGCGATGATGGTCAGAAGTTCCCCGCTGAGGCTACTCTCTCCAGATTTGAAATGGGGAATCAACATTTCTATACTCTGATACTGAGAAATGTAAATGAGAGATTACTCTCGGAACAAAGGATACACTCCCTTACTATAGAATCCGAATATCTAAAAGAGGAGCTAAAATCTCTTACGGAATCAGACGGGATAATAGGAGACAGCGGGCCTTTAATGAATGTGATGAGTGATGTGAAAAAAGTTGCCGGCACCGAAGCTTGCGTATTAATCCTCGGCGAGACAGGAACCGGTAAAGAACTTATCGCAAGATCGATCCATTCCTCAAGCCGCCGCTCGGATAGACCATTCATTAAAGTAAACTGCCCCGCCATTCCCTCTAGTTTAATCGAGAGCGAATTTTTCGGTCACGAACAAGGTGCGTTCACCGGAGCCACTAGAAAAAGGGATGGTCGTTTTAAAGTAGCGGATGGGGGGACAATTTTTCTAGACGAGATAGGGGAGCTCCCCATAGATCTTCAATCCAAAATTCTCCGTGTACTCCAGGAAGGGGAGTTTGAACCCGTTGGCAGCTCTAAAACAGTGAAGACCGATGTTAGAGTAATAGCGGCCACAAACCGTGATCTCTTAAAAGAAGTCAAAGAGGGTAATTTCAGAGAAGATCTTTATTACAGGCTTAATGTGTTTCAGATTGATGTTCCTGCACTTAGAGATCGAGCTTCAGACATTGAAAAGCTAGCAAACGCATTCGTTGAAAAATTTTCTAAAAGAAACGGGATTACTCTAGACCCGATTTCAGATGAAGACATTGCCCGGCTTAGTTCATACGCATGGCCCGGAAATATAAGAGAGCTTCAGAACGTAATAGAGCGCGCTGTAATTACTTCAGTGGGCGGGAAGATCAACCTTGAGCGGGCACTTCCGGGCGGCGGAGATAATATCGATACAGAAATCTCTTTACCCTTAAGTGAAGATGAAAGTAGGGTGCTCTCGGATAATGAGTTAAAGGAGTTTGAGAAAGTAAATATTTTACGAGCTCTAAATAAGACGGACTGGAAAATAGCCGGCAAAAACGGTGCTGCGGCAATGCTTGGAATCCCTACTTCGACACTAAACTCCAAAATAAAATCTTTCGGCCTTACACGTCCATAATAAACACAGAAAAGTCCCGCTTTTTAGTCATAACTATCGGATTCCCGCTAATTGTGGTATCGAAAACTCGCTGATAGCGAAATTTCAATATTTTTCGTCAATTCACTTTATATGTGTAATCTACCCGCAATACTCAATAAATTATAATAGATAAGGTTTGGCACGCACCTTGCATTTAATGTTCAGTAAATAAATCATATGGAGGTAGTAAAATGAGTACAATACCAAATATCGATGTAATCAAGACAAAGATGAAAGGAGCTTGGAACGCCGGGGATTACGGCACTTTCGCTACATATATGGAGCCGGGAGCAATAGAAATATTGGAGAGCTGGAATATATTGCCGGGTCAGACTCTTTTAGACGTAGCTTGTGGAGCGGGACAGATATCGATCCCTGCTTCAAGAGCGGGAGTAAAAGTTGTGGGAGTTGATATAGCGCCTAATTCAATTGAATTTTCCAGAAGGCGCGCAGAAGAAGAAGGGCTTGATGCCAAATTTCAAGAGGGCGACGCAGAATCTCTTCCATTTGAGGACAATTCCTTTGACGTAATAGCAACCGTAGTGGGCGCGATGTTTGCCCCCGATCCCGACAAAGTGGCTTCAGAGCTATTACGAGTTTGTAAGCCCGGGGGTAGAATCCTGATGGTAAACTGGACTCCTCAGGGAATGGTGGGACATATGTTTAGAGAAATAGGACGCAATGTGCCTCCACCTCCAAACGTACCTCCACCACCTCTTTGGGGTGATGAAGAGACAGTAAAAGACCGCTTTGGAGACCGCGTAAGCTCTCTCGCATTAACAAAAAAGAATTATCCTTTGTGGACCTATCCGTTTGGAGTTCCGGAAGTTGTACAGTTTTTCTTTGACAACTACGGTCCTACAGAAAGGGGTTATGAGTCTCTTGATGATGAGGGAAGAAAATCTCTAAGAGAAGGGCTTGAAAGGGTGTTCTCAGAATATAATACCTCAACCGACGGCACAACAGATTTTGCCGCCGAGTATCTGGAAGTTGAAGCTATAAAAGCATGAGAAAAAAGTATGGGGGCGGAACTAGATTGCTCCGTCCCCTTATAACTTTTTTTGTTCAACCGCGTGTCTGATATTTTCAAACTTTTCATATGTATAGTTGAATCTAATTTTCTTCTGCGATATCTAATATATATATAGGAGGATTATGTGCCTGAGGAAACTATAGTAAAAGACCTGATGCTTTATCCTGTTTCGCCATCAATACTTTACTTTGTTGATCTGCCGGGAACCAAGTGCAAGATTATCCAGAACAATGGTAACAAGCTCTACTGCGCAAAATATCCTATGCTTAAGGGACTTTTCAGAAAGGACGTGGATGAAACGAAGAAATACGGAAGAATAATCTGCGATAAAGTGGCGGAGAAACTGGACAACTTCGGCTTTTTCACCTCCGATGAACGTCCTGAATACGGGATATCATATGGAATATCAGAAAAAGAATATGCATATATGTTTGAGCTAATCGGGGCTAAAGAAGGCGAGCACTTAGTTGAAATGTTTGCATATCCAGAAAGGGAAGCTCTTGAGTCAAAAATCTTTTTTGAAAAGCTGCTTAGAAAAACTTACTTCTCCTACATCTTAGATGAGAAAACCTTTAAAATGTTTTTTGGTGCTCCATGACTTTATTCTTCTTGGGTTACGGGGCCAAATCTTAACTGATTGGAAGTTTATTATTCAACTGGAATACAAGATGAGCCACAGAAATCTATATTGGGAGAATACGCAAACTTTAAGTATAATATTCAGACTTTCTTAAGCGGTGAACCAGAGTCTATCGATGTTTAAATCACAAATATTCAGAGCTGTTGTAGAAAATTTTATTGTTGCAGTAATTGCTTACCTTCTTGGTTATTACTTCACAGCCATGTTCCATTGGGGGACTGCTGAAATAGGCGGGTTGTGGGCCGTTATTTCGGGCGTGTTTGTAGCGGTTGTGATGATAGTCTCGGTGATTGTTACTGATATTGGTCCCGTAGAGAATGCCACGCTCAGGTTTGTGGAGTCGGTTATTGGATCTCTGACTGCTTTTGCCGTAGCAATAGCAGGTGTATATATATTCAGATTGAAAAAGACAGAAAATAAATAATTCTAAAAGGTGTTTTAAAGCCCAAATATAAGAAAGGGAACCTCTTCTTTTAGAAGGGCTCCCTTTTGTTTTTATCTGTTTTAGATTTAATAGCCTTTTGGCTATTTATATTGTGAGTGTTTGTTCCGACTCACTTGTTGTTTTAAGCGCTATATCTAGCACTACTACGATATGAAAAGCGCCTTGTATGGTGGAGTGTCACTTGTTTTCATTATTGTTACCTCCTACCTAATAGTATGGGGATTTTATGGTTTAAAGTCAAGTGGTTTTTTTTTGTAGAAGAAACAAATTTCTTGTTGAGAAAAAACTGGATTTTTAAGAGGGTTTTATGTGATAATAGTTTTCGGGGCGGCGGTTGATTGTCAGGGGGTCTAATCTCATACTCATTGGAGGCAAAATATGAAAACTAGAGCAGCCGTGGCATGGGAAGCAAAACGCGATCTTGAAATTGAAGAAGTTGAACTGGACGGACCAAAACAAGGCGAGGTGCTCTGTAGAATGGTGGCCACCGGAGTCTGTCACACGGATGCCTATATGCTTTCGGGAATTGTCGATAACTACATGAAAGGGGATATTAAAATTGACGAGCTTGTGAGTTTTAATATGCCTCTTGAGCAAATTAATGAAGCTTTTCACTTGATGCATGAGGGCAAAAGCATAAGGAGTGTTGTGCTCTACTAACTTTAAAAATGGGACAACTTAAAAAATTAAAACAATATCTGTCTTTCGGCGGAGCGGTGACGTTTTATTCTCACGAGTCGGAATCTACAAAGACGCCGATGAATTTTTCTGTCTATCACCCGCCTCAGGAGTACAAAGTGAAAGTGCCGGTTTTATTCTGGCTCTCAGGGCTCACTTGTAATGAAGAGAATTTTATCGCCAAAGCAGGTGCTCAGATATGGGCTTCTCATCATGGGATAATGGTGGTCTGCCCCGACACGAGCCCGCGCGGCACAAACCTTCCGGGTGAGCATGACTCCCGGGACTTTGGCTCTGGAGCCGGGTTTTATGTGAACGCCACAACCCCGGGTTGGTGTGAGCACTACAGGATGTATGACTATGTAGTGAAAGAGTTGCCTGAAATTGTCGCTTCAAATTTTAACGCGGACATGGACAGGGTCGGCATCTCAGGGCATTCAATGGGTGGGCACGGGGCGCTAGTGCTTGGGCTCAGAAACCCGGATATTTATAAATCTATCTCTGCTTTTTCTCCCATCGGAGCGCCTTCATTATGCGCATGGGGGCAAAAGGCTTTCACCGGATATCTAGGAGAAGACAGAGAGCTTTGGAAAGAATACGATGCGTCTGAACTAGTTAGGACAGTTAGAAGAAATGATATAATCCTCGTTGACCAGGGGACAGATGATGAGTTCTTAAAGGATCAACTTTTGCTTGATTATCTTGTTGAGGCGTGCCATGAAACTAAGTTTCCGCTCAAGATAAGAATGCAGCGGGACTATGATCACAGCTACTATTTCATTGCCACTTTTATTAAAGACCATATCGAATTTCATGCGGAGAATTTTGAAAGGATTTAATTTCTCTTAAGGCTCATATCAGACAGATAAGAAAAGCCCCGCCGGACAAAGGCAGGGCTTTTTATTGAGTTAAGTTTACTATATATTGATCTCACGTTCCATTCGTCTTGTCTGTGATTTCTACTCTACGGGAGCCTCTATCTGATCCAGAGAGTCACCTAGAGAGATGTCTGTCTCGTTTTCTGCTTCGATCTCGCCTCTCTCCTGCATACCAAGAAAAGCGTTTAAAGTTGCCTGCTCGACAGCTCTTTGAATATCATCCTCACGTGATTCGCCTTCGCCTCTTTGGGCTACGGCTACATCTAAGGGCTCTACTGCGAAACATTCTCCTATGCTTTCGTCAACAACTGGGACGCCCAGAATCTCGAAGTCGAGAATAAGGAATAACGTCGAGTCGTCTGACTTTCCGCAGAGTCCATCTGCATCGAGCACGGCTTCGCCTACGACTCCCGCAAAAATCAAACAGGCAAATTTGGAGATAGGTGTAGCTCCTGCACCTACCGAATCTCCAAATGAGTCGACTATCGCTATAACGACAACCTCTCCAGTAAAGGTAACTCCCATAGTTAGTCCCGTAAAAGCGTCAAAGAAGAAATAACCCGTGTCCGAAAAGTCAGTATCTAAAGCCGGAATTTGACATACTTCGGGTGGATTAGTAGGTGGCGGATTTGTTGGCTGTCCTCCGCCGCCACCACTTCCTCCGCAACCTCCAATATTCATAAAAGCTAAAGATACAAACAACATCGGTATGAACAAGAACTTAATATATTTCATTTCCTAAAGCCTCCTTTAAATAATATCTAATTATGTTAAAAGGACTCAGTCTCAACTCTTTAAGCTTGATCTTGTCTTTAAGCTTGATCTTGGTCCAAAACTTTTAAGCATAATTAGATTTGAGAATAGTTCGATACTATCATTAGAGACGAAGTTAGTATAGTCCCAAGAAGGTCTAGTTTTTTAGAGGGGTTGGGTAAGACTTTTATAGGACTATATTAAGTTGTATGTAGCAAAACAGCTTAATAGTGGGGATAAAGATGAAACCCAGGGTTGCTATAAATTGGTATTGCACATAGTGGTATACAGCTAATACTTAAAGTAATATCTAGCTAGTCAAAATGCAAGTAATTAGCTCTAATATAGTCCTGCTTTTTACTTTTGCTGCTTCATTTTGGCTATTGTTTGGGAGTTACTGTTTAACTAGCTCGACCCTTCTGTTCTTTGATTTGCCCTGATCAGCGTCATTAGATTCTACAGGTGATAACGGACCCACTCCATAGGGGTTGACTCTGGATGGCTCTACTTCGTAAACAGAGACAAGCTCTTGTACTACATCTGAGAGACAAAATCACTAAGAATTAAGTAATTTGGAAAATCTGAAGAAGAAATTATTCAGGCAGGTTTGGTGGTTCCGGGCCGGTGAAAGCTTCTCTCGCCCAGTAAGTGCCGTCAGACCATGTGATAACTGTGCCGTCCATCTCAATCTGCCCTGAAATATTCTCAGAAGGCAGATAAATTACTTCCTCATTAAAAGCTTTACCGGTGGACTTGTGACCCGACTCATCGGTTAAGCTAAAGCGCCAGCCGTGGTCATAAATTTCTACCGATACGGGTTTTTCTCCTATATACCAAGTCCCGTCGATTCCTTGAACCTGAGACCAGGAGTTTTGAGGTAAAGAAAGTAAAACCATAAGAACCGCTACAATACTCCCCAATACAGAATACTTCATAATAGGTGTTCTCCATAAATCATATAATAAAAGCCTATATACAAGTATAAGCCCACAGCCCATTTATTACAAACATTATTTTTTGTTATATGTGATCACGGAATTCGCACAATTGGTTATAATAAGTAATCCCAGATTTGTTTGATTAGCTATACTTACCGGATTAATAATGAGAACACTTTGCATTGGTGACATTCACGGAAACTATAAAGCTTTAGTGCAGGCACTAGAGCGCTCTAAGTTTGATATGAAGAAAGACCGTCTCATATCTCTTGGGGATATTTATGACGGTCACGCAAAAGGTCCTGAATGCGTTGATCTGCTCATGAAAATAAAGAATTTTGTCTGGATTCTAGGGAATCATGACGAGTTTGTAAGACGCTGGTTCAGGGGGGATTGGAAGAAAGATCCTTCTGGCGCGGCGAGGTGGTTGAAAAAGGGCGGTCTAATTACAAAAGATGCATATAATAAGAACGGGAAACTAAATAAGAAGATTATAAAAAAACATGCTGAATTTGCTGAGAAAGCAGTACTGTATTTTATAGACGAAAAAAACAGGCTCTACGTTCATGCAGGGCTCAACTGGAAATATCCCGTTCATAAACAGCCTTCAGAAACAAATTACTACACCGGACGTGACACTTGGCGTATTGATGCCCCTAAGCTCAAAAAGTCCGAAAAAAAATTTCCATATAAAAATGTATTTATAGGTCACACTCACACTGAGCTTGATTATCCTGACTGCAAACCTGTCAAAATCGCAAACCTCTGGAACTTGGACCAAGGGGCAGGGTGGGAAGGCAAGCTGACTATAATGGATGTGGATACCTTTAAATACTGGCAAAGCGGATAGCTATAAAAAAAGATAATTGATTTGTCTTTGCTGAAAGCATGTGTAAATTATTGTTTTTTGGAGGATAGCTCAAATGTATGGTCTAAGAAAAACCGTAATATTAATAGTCTTAATGTTAGCTCCCTCTGTTTTAGTCGCCTGCGGGAACAAAAACACCCCTGTTGTCGATGCACAGGTTCCACCCGTTAGAATTGCTGTCGATTCAAGTTTTATGCCTACAGCGCAATTATTAGCCAGTGACTTTACCGCTAATACGGCAATTGCTGTTGAGTTTACGAGCGGTACAAATCAAGAGCTTGTAGATATGATCATTGAAGGCGGAGATTATGATGTTTTCATGGCATCTGATACTGAGCATCCCAAAGAACTAATCGACAGCGGCAAAGCGCTAAGTGAAGGCTCGGCAGTTTATGCTTTTGGTACTGTGGCACTTTACAGTAAGACCTGGAAGGTCAATTGGACCGGGGTAAAATATCTCAAGTCAGGGCAATTGACCAAACTTGCAATCGCCAACCCAGAGGAAAACCGTTATGGAAAGGCAGCAATAGAGACCATGGAAATCCTTGAGGTGTATCCCGGGATAAGCAGTAAGCTCGTCTACACTGAGGATCAATCGGAAGCGCTTGGTTTTGTAGAGACAGAAAAAGCGGACGCGGGGTTTATCGCATACGCCGAGTTGTCCGATGAAGATAAGAGATGGGCATGGGTAGTGCCTGCCGCTTTACATGAGCCGCTTGAGCAGGGCGCTGTGCTAATAAATAAAGATAATGTAAGTGATTCCTCTAAGATCTGGATGGGGTATTTAAACACAGATGCTGCAAAATCTATTATCCGCCAATCCGGATACAGCGTAATGGATACTACTCCTCTAAGCTCTAGAGATTAATTCTGAATTTATTTCCTCTGAAAATGTGGTTTAAGTATGCGAAGTTAGAGTAATATGTTATGATAGCAGGTTATGGCGGATAGTTAAAGTAAATACTAGCGATATTATGAAGTATATTTGCCGGTAATACAGGCTATTTTCGGGTTGACTTAAGTGGTTTGAGAACTGTTACGTGTCCCATCTTGCGGCCATTACGGGTTTCGGTTTTACCATATAAATGTATGCAGGCGCCTTTGGTCTCATAGAAGTTTTTAATCTTATTTACATCGTTTCCAATCAGATTAGTCATCACAGCTGCAGAGTGCGGGGTAGGGTCGCCCACTGAGATACCGCACACTGTGCGCACGTGCTGTTCAAACTGCGACACAGCGCAGGCGTCAATTGTCCAGTGACCGGAGTTGTGAGTTCTGGGAGCGATCTCATTTGCTAATATGCGCCCGTCTTTTGTAACAAACATCTCAAGCCCAAGCACTCCGATTAGACCCACGGCATCTGCCAACTTCCGCGCTATGCGCTTTGCTTTTGCAGCTACTTTTGCATCTAGCTTAGCAGGCACTGTGCTCGTATGTAGGATATGGTTTTTATGCACGTTTTGTATGGGGCCGTAAATTGCGGATTTGCCGTATTTATCACGTGCAATAATGACAGAAATCTCACATTTAAAATCGACCATCTCCTCTAAAATAAGCTCGTCAGAATTTAATTTGTTGAAACTCCTCTTTGCACTATCAGAGGATTTGTGCACTGTCTGACCTTTGCCGTCATAGCCAAAGCGGGTTGTTTTTAGAATATAACTTTTAGCGCCCAGCTCACCTACCGCTTTATCTATATCTTCGGGACTATAAATTGCAGCCCAGCCTGCTGTCGGGATGCCGATGTCATTTAAATATTTCTTCTCTGTTATTCTGTTCTGAGATATCTCCAAAAGTTTATCGTCGGGATAGACAGGTTTAATTTTCTGTATGTAACGAATGGTAGAGACCGGGATGTTCTCAAACTCATATGAGACAACGTCAACGCTGTTGGCAAAAGCTTTCAGCATTTTTTTGTCAGTGTATGAGCCTACAAAACTTTTAGCGGCAACGTGTTCTGCAGGGCTATCTTTATCAGGCCCGTATACATGGACCTTAATTCCAAGCTCCGCCGCTGCAAGCGCGCTCATCCGCCCAAGCTGTCCGCTTCCAAGAATGCCTAATGTGATTGAGTGTGATTTCATGCCGTATTAACTACAATACCTCTTCGATTAATGAATATAAAAATACAAACGAATGTTTGCTCAGGACTTCTTGGTAACTTTTTTAAGTATCTCTGAGCTTGGATTCTTCTTAGGTTTAACTGCAATGCTCTTAGTCTGTTTGTTTCTAAATTGCTCAAGCCTGGCGGCCAGTTTCTCGTCCGACGTTGATATGATAGCCGCTGCAAGTAGGGCCGCGTTCTTAGCCCCTGCCGTGCCGATTGCCAAAGTTCCAACTGGTATACCTGCCGGCATTTGCGCTATCGATAAAAGACTATCTAGCCCTTTTAGGGTGCTGCTTTCTACAGGTACGCCTAACACCGGAAGGGTTGTCATGCTTGCAGTCATACCGGGCAGATGCGCCGCTCCTCCCGCGCCTGCGATAATAACTTTTAATCCCCGCTCACGTGCGGACTTAGCATATTCATAGAGTCGGTCGGGGGTGCGGTGCGCTGATATGATCCTACTCTCGTACGGTATCTTAAGAGTGTCAAGAATTTGAGCTGTGTTCTCCATAGTCTTCCAGTCAGACTGGGAGCCCATGATAATGCCAACTACAGGTTCTTGAGGGGAATTACTCATGCAAAATGTTATGGAAAAATCAAAACAAAGTCAAATTGGAGGGGGAGCAGTATATTTCTACGAACATGAGTTGCGTGGCACTATAGTCGAGATACATGTTCATCCATCCAATGCTAAGGGTTACGGAGAAAAATTATTAAAGGCTATCCTTGAAGACATTAGTTGGTCTGAAGAGGATATGATTGATTTGAAGCTGATTAAGCGGGCAGGCAAGAAGAAAAAATAATTATTCTATAACAATCAAGAACATAACAACTCTCGGAGGCTTCGGCCTCCTTTTTTATATATAAATCCGATCAGAATTCAAACCGGATTTATATAAGTCCAATTGAAACTTGTGCTAAGCCCTATATAATTTCAACTATGCCAATCAAAGACCCGATGCACGTAGATGAAATAACCTCCGAGTGGATTACTCATGCTCTTAAAGAGGGAGGGTATCTAAAAAACGCTTCTGTGAAATCAATTGAGAAAAAAGTGATTGGTGACGCAACGGGGTTTCTTAGTTCTGTTGTGCAAGTCAAGATTGAATACGATCTTGAAGAAAAAGACGCTCCCGCCTCTGTAGTTGTTAAAATTGAGCCTGAAGAGGGAGGGTTCAAAGATTTCGGTGATGAGCTAAACGCTTTTCAAAGAGAGATCCACTTTTACAGAGATGTTGCGGCCAATCTCTCGATTCGTCTTCCTGAATTATACTACGCAGTCGATAAACCTCCCGCGTTTTCAATGGTAATGGAGGATTTAAGTTCTTATATCCCCGGTGATCAGGTGGTCGGGATGCACGAGCAGCAGGTTATGACCACAGTTGAAGAGATAGCCAGGATACAGGCTCAGTACTGGAACAATGAGGCGCTTGAAAAACTAACATGGATGCCGGACACCAACAGCATGGGTGATGATTATGCAGATAAATGGGAGTCGTTCGTCGAGCATTACGGTTATTGTCTGGATGATAAAGGGCGTGAGCTCTGCGGGAAGTTGGCTCGTTTTATAGACTGGAAAAAAGCTGAGATACAGAAAAGGCAAAAGACAATAGTTCACTCCGATCTAAGAGAAGACAATTTGCTCTTTCCCCCTTCGGGATCTAATGATTCAATATTAATAATTGATTGGCAGCTTGCTGTAAGGAACATCGGCGCGTTTGATGTTGCCAGACTGATGGGCGGCAGCGAATTGCCTAAAGAGCGCAAAGGGCATCAGTTCGAAGTGCTCAAGAGATGGCATTATACACTTATTGAGCATGGTGTCACTAACTACCCGTGGGAAGATGCCGTCTATGATTTCCGTCTGGGAACACTCTCCTTTCTTTGCTATCCTGTTCATTTACATCAGGAGATAATTGGAGTGCAAGGCCGTGCTAAGCTTCTTGCTGAGGCGATATTTACCCGCTCCTTCGCAACGGCTGTGGAGATAGAAGCCGGGTCTATATTGCCCGAGTGAAGAACTAAAGGAATACTTTCAGCATCACTAGGATCAACCTTGCAAAATAATATTTTAAAGAGCTACTTGAATTTGAAAAGTTCGTATAAGCCGGTTTTTTCTGAAAAAACTTTCTCTGCCTGATTAAATCCGGCTTCTTTCCCAAGCTTAATCCAATCTTCAGCAGTCTCAGGCTTCTCTGATTCCCTTACGTGCTCAAGCAGCGACTCTGCTTCTTCTTTGCTGAGTCCCGTCCAATGGAGATAAAAGGTTTCTTTAAATCTCTTATAATATGATCCTTGGTTTTCCCCTTCCAGGAAAATAGGCTCATACACAATGAATAGACCGTCTGAAGACAGAGCCTTTTTGACCTTTTTCATAAACTCTAATTTGTCCGCAGTTTCTAGATGATGAACGGAGAACCCGACCCATACTACGTCTACAGGTTTTTTAATGATCTTGTCGAAATCAAGGAAGTCAGCTCTTATGAAAGTGGATTCAAATCCGGAGTTTCTAAGTTCTTCTTTTGCAAAAGATAGCGCTTCAGCCGAAACATCGATCCCGATATATTTTACGGCTTTAGTATCCTGAAGAACCTTTGAAGAATAGTGAGCGTCCCCGCATGCCAGGTCTAAGAAAGAAAATGGTCTCTTCATATCCTTCATTAATATTTCTCTCAACTTTGCGTAGCCGTCGCTGTGAGACATATTGTCGTTTTCTATGATCTTTTTATAAATCGCCCAGTTCTTTATGAATATCTCAGTTGAAATATTTTGGGGAATGTCTCCATTTCTGTTTTCTGAGTCCGGCATATCATATTCCTTACCTACATAATCTCGTAACAGTTTAGAACTATTTATGTCATAGGTATTTGGGTGAATGGGAATAAATATTACTCAGGAAGAAATGATTTGTATATAAAAAAGAGCCCCTCTTTAATGGGGTAAAGAGGGGCCCCTACCTAATTAGCTAAATACAACTTTGTTAGCTAAATACAATTTTTTAATAGAGCTTGTATCTAATATGATACTTAATAATACTCAGCTTTAAAGCAATTTCTGAAATTAATTGTTTATTTCTCCTACCGACTACCAACCTAAAATAGATTCTACCACAGGATTAATTAAAATGGTATATAGTTTAATAAAAAATATAAATTAGCTTCGTAATCCTAATATCTCAGCTCTTTAGTCTTTTTGCTCTACTATTGTACTGCTCCCCTTTTGTCAAGACCGATTTAAGTTGGAATGCGGGCAACGCGCCTGCTAGCGTGCTGGTTCTAAGATGCTTCAGGGGATAAGTGGGACTTCGCAACTTCCATATTGCAGAGTAGATACGCAGAACTCTTATGGAAGCAGGCACTGTCTGC
>SPCL01000064.1 GCA_004525335.1 Thermodesulfobacteriales bacterium | reverse complement strand
GTCACAGCATCATATATTTTTACAGTAGCTTGGGCCAACGAATATACGGATGTATATATCAGACCTGTAGGTGAGGTCGAAGTAGGGGATCAGATAATTGAGAGTCACCTAGAGACGGATCGTACAAGCTACTATACCAGCGCCAAAGAAGTGAGCCCTCAGCCTGTCACTAAGGACGATACGCTTATTAAGTTATTGCCTGACAGAGCTGATCTACTTAATTCAAACGGGTTGAAACTGTTCGGAGACGAGAGAGATAAGACGGGAATAGATGGAAACGAATTAAGCCGAATAAAGGTAGTCACTCCCGAATATAAAGCAAATTCTGTTACAGTGGGAGATATTCTTCGCTCAATACCTGTCGTATCAATCAAAGATGAGCAAACACTCGGGGTTATTATCCCGCCGTTTGCGTACTTTGCGAAGAAATTCTAGGAGACGTTACACACGCACTAAAGAGAAATGAAGCTGAGACAGACTATTTATTTGTTGTCGGTATAAAAGTTGGTGTGAATTTAAAATATAAGGAGATTTATCGAGGAAAAAAGTTTGGGGGAAAAGATACAGGAGGGATTAAAATGAAAAAGTGTTTCGTTATCTTGGCATTCATTATCGATGCAGCATTATATGCTTTCACGGTTGCATGGTCTTACGAATATATTGATGCGCATTCCACTAAGAGCGCTGGTAGCCCGGTTAGAAAGATCGGGGCATCAGATCCAATAAGGGGGAATTACGTAGAGACTGATCATACTAGTTTTTACACGTACCCAAAGGGAACGCCCGCCCAAGACTTATATAACAAGAACGTTGAAGATGCTGATGAGCCTGATTATTATTATGCCTTCGGTGTTGAAAGTTCCAGTAAATCCTCCTACATATTAACTCAAACTCAAAACGACGGTGTAGGGTAAACGTATATGAATCTCACGAAAATATGGCTCGGCGATGCAGATCCAGCTACCGGAGGGAATCGTGAAACCGGTCGTTTAAAAGAGCCGGGCGGTCTCTACATTTTTACCGCAGGCTACGTTCTCCGATCTGTCTTTCTAAGTATTGCCGGCAGTTATATTAAAGCCGATCTATGTTTTTTCAGGACATTATTTCTGCTTGGAGACTCAAAGAGATTATTTTAAGTTATAATTTTAAGATGGCATAGGAGCTACGGGTTTAATTCATGGAACAAACAGAACTTCAGAACAACAAGGATTACGTAAAAGAGAGGATTGCTCTCGTGCACCTGTGCGCCGAACTCTCTAATGATGAGGCGGAGATTCTGATTGACAATTCAAGCCTTCTTATGTTTCCTGCGGGTGCGGTGATATGTAAGGAAGGCGAGTACGGAGACACTTCTTACGCGATTATTGAGGGCACAGTAGAGGTCAGCATCAATACCGAAGGTCACGAAAACCTAACACTATCCCTTTTAGAAGAGGGAAATATATTCGGGGAGATGGCAGCCCTTTCAGGCAGTCCCAGGAGTGCGACCGTCTCTGCAAAAGACGATACTGTCGTGCTCGAGATACCTGCAAGCACACTAAAGGACTTAATCAAGTGCTCTTCAGGGTTTAAAGAAACGATCGATACTTTGTATAAAGAGCGCGCTGTCAATAACTATCTTAAAAAAGTACCTTTTTTTGAAAAGTTAGAGGACTCTTCACTTACGCGTCTTGAAGATGCCGTGAATCTTATCACCTATAACAAGGGCGATATTATTTTCAGGGAAGGTGAGGTTGGAGACGCCCTTTATATTATCAGGACGGGATTCGTCAAGATCTCAAAAAAACATGGGGATACCGATCAGATAATCGCCTACCTCTCACACGGGAACTACTTTGGCGAGATAGCGCTTTTTGAAGATGAAAGAAGAAGCGCCACAGTGTCGGCGTTTACAAGAACCGAGGTAATCGAGGTCTTAGAAGAAGACTTCACCATGCTACTCGAAAGTGATTCAGCGCTCTACCAGGAGATAAAAGACATAGTTCTGGAACGCAAGTTCAAAACCCTTGAAGTAGAGAGGGACCCGGAGAAGGCAAGGAGGATCGAGGCCATAGTGGAGGGCGGACTGATCGAGGCTGGGAGTCTCCTAATTATCGATCTTAAGACATGTATACACTGCAATAATTGTGTTAACGCCTGTCAAGACCGGCACGGTTATCCGCGCCTTGACAGGAGGGGGACGCGGATTGGGTCAATATCCTTCCCTGTAGCGTGCCGTCTCTGCCCTGACCCATTGTGCCTGGTGTGCAACTTCGACGCCATTAAGCGCGCTCCATCAGGAGAGGTGCATATAATTGATGAGAAATGTATCGGTGTTTCGGGATGCGCAATCAGGTGTCCCTACAACGTTATACAAATGGTAGAGACCGAATCCAAGCGTGATTCCAAATGGCTCGATATATTAGGGAAGTTAACCGGGACTAAAAAAGAAGCTAAGGTGGAAGGGAAACCCAAACGCCTTGCGATTAAATGTGATACATGTATGGGGTACTCAGACACTGCCTGCACGAATAATTGTCCCACACATGCAATTAAGTGGGTTAATCCGCTTGAATATTTCGGGGAGAGAGACGACATTCTAGAAAAAGTTGTTGAAGATCCTATTGCAATGACTATTCAAACCCAGAAAGAATACAAAACCCTGGTAGTCAGTAAAAAAGTACGTGAAAGTCAGAATATTACCTCATTCTATTTAGTTTCGGAGGACGGAGAACCTTTGCCGTCATTTCTACCCGGGCAGTTCCTTCCGTTGAAGCTCGATATACCCGGGCAAGATAAGCCGATTTACAGGACTTACTCAATCTCAGACAGTCCTCATAAGGGTTATTATAGACTAACAATTAAGAAAGAACCGGCACCGCCTGACCACCCCGACCTATACCCTGGTGTTTCTTCTAATTACTTCCATGATCAAGTAGAGCCTGGAATGAAATTGCTGACAAAAGCACCAAGAGGTAAATTCTATCTCGATTCAAAGAGTGAAAATCCAGTAGTTCTATTGAGCGCCGGTGTTGGCCTCACTCCCTTAATCAGCATGCTGAACGCAATCACCGATTCCGGATCTAACCGGGAAGTATGGTTTATTCATGGTGCCCGGAACAGCACTGAACACGCTTTGAGTAATCATATACGTAATGCAGCGGAGGGGAATGACAACGTTCACGTTCACGTAGCTTACAGTCAGCCCCTAAAAGAGAATCTTGAGGGCCGAGACTATGACAGTGAGGGGTACGTAGACGTAGAGCTTTTAAAAAACATACTCCCTGGAAATGAGGCAGAATTTTACCTTTGCGGACCTCCTCCGTTCATGAAATCACTTTTTAACGGTCTGCTCGAGTGGGAAGTTCCTGAATATCTTATTAACTATGAGTTTTTCGGTCCTGCCTCTTTAATTAAAGACAGAGCAAAGGTTTCTACGTCCAAACGCGCAGCGGAGATAGTGGATTCCTCGACTGAGGTTGAGGTAGAATTTTCCAGCTCTGGGATCAAAACAAACTGGAACCCATCATTTGAGAGCATACTGGACCTGGCGGAGGCAAACGGTTTAAGCCCGGACTACAGCTGCCGCTCAGGTGTATGTCATACATGTATGTGCAAACTGGAAGAGGGGGATGTGGAATATGTTGAGGAACCTCTTGACCCTCCGGACGAGGGTTTTGTGCTCATCTGTGTTTGCAAACCTAAGAATAAAGTGGTAATCGATATTTAGTATGCTTACGAATCTTAAAACACTATCTCACGAGAATAACGCCTCAGTGCTGAGAGGCTCCTTTTGAATATTTCGTGGAGAGAGACGACATAATACTGAAAGAAGAAAAGTACAGATGACGAGACTCCTAAAAGGTATACATAAACGATTTATACTTCTAATAGCTGTTACCGGACTGCTGTCCTGGGCGCTTTATTACTGGGCTCCCGCTCTGGCTATCTCAGGGATTGAGATAGCCGTTATTTACATCCTGGGGCTGTTAGCAGTGCTCATTATCATTCTGGTAATGACCTATTCTCTTAGAAAGCGTCTCGCAAGGGGAATTCCGGGACGCCTGGACAACTGGCTTTTGGCCCATTTGTATCTCGGCATTCTTGCGCTTTTCATTATAGCCCTTCATGCGGAATTCCGATTCGGCTGGAACTACAGCATGGTGGCAGCCGTTTTACTGGCTCTGGTTATTGTAACGGGTGTAGTAGGAAGATTGTTTTACACGCGTCTACCTTCTAAAATAGTTTCCGAGCAGAATAAGATCTTCTCAGAGCTTGAGGGTGTGACGGATGAACTGAACGGATTACTTGAGAACAAGTCGAGGCCGTTTCAAAAAGTAATCGGCTCAGAGCTCAACATTCCGTCCCCCATCTCGCCCAAGCCCTCTTACTGGGAAGAGCTCAGAGCAAAGGGTGAAAACGTACCTGAAGAGGAGAAAGAAGCTTTTGAGAAAGCTATAGTGCTCTTAAGGGAAAGAGCCGAGCTTGAAGCAGGCTCGGTAAGCCAGGTTAAATACCGCCCGCTTTTCAGAGCGTGGCTCTCGGTTCATATTCTTGTGACTGTCGGTCTTATTGTCTTTATTCCCATTCATGTGCTCGATGATACGTTCAGAGTTTTCACGCCTTCTGCGTCTGACTTCGGGAGCGCGAATGAATGCAGACAGTGTCATCAGCGACAGTACGATGAATGGATCGGATCAATGCATGCTTACGCACAGGCAAGCCCGGTATTTGTAGCTTTTAACGACAAAGTTAAAAATATGGGTTTGGGTACGTTTTGTGTACAATGTCACACACCAATAGGTACTGCAATCGGAGAAGGCGCACTTACACCAAACGAAGAAAGAGCAGATATCTCTCTTATGGGTGTTCAGTGTGATTCATGTCATGTTATAGATAAAAATCACGGCTTAGTCAGCGGGAGATTTCCCTTATCGCCAGGAAGAACTAAATACGGTCCGTTTGGTTCAGGAAAAGACGGGGACCCTAAAGCTGTAAGGAATTCTGCTCACAGGAGCGTGCAAGCCGATTTTATTAAGTCATCTGAGTTTTGCGGTCAATGCCATGATGTAATTGATTCCAAGGATTTAAGGATTGAGGAGGCTTTTACCGAGTGGAATGAAAGTGTGTACGCCGAGAAAGGCATAAAATGCCAGGACTGCCATATGCGTTCCCTTCCGGGTAAGTCGGGTCAAGAAAAGGTGATAGGTCCCGCTGCTATAGTTTTCGGCATGGATTTGCCGGATCGTCCTCTTTCAGATCACTCTTTTGTCGGTCCTGATAATCATCTAATCGATGATTTCCCTTATCCTGACAATCCCGAAGAAAACGCCAGGATTCAGAGGGCTTATTTAGAAAAGAAAAACTATCTTCTCCAAAATTGCGCTGAAATTGAGATTACCGCGCCTGAGGAGGTTCGAGAATCTTCTGAGTTCGAGGTTGAAGTTAAAGTTACCAATACCGGTGCAGGACACGGTATTCCTACCGGATTTACGCCTGAGAGGCAGGTGTGGATTGAAATAGTGGTCAAGGACGCCATGGGCAGGATTTTATTTGTGTCAGGAGACCTGGATAACAACAAGGACCTTAGAAACAATCACAGCCATGCAGTAGAGGCCGGAGAAGTCCCGCTCGATAAATATCTTGTAAATTTTCAATCAAAGTTTATAAGGGGCAGGCCCGGCGACGGTAAACCCGAAGAAATTCTTCTTCCCACTCTCGCGTTTAGGATCGAGAAGAACAATATCATGCCGTTTGAGTCAAAATCTGCTCACTACTCAATTACAGTTCCGGGAGATGTTAAAGGCCCTCTCTATGTAGAGGCAAGGCTCCGCTACAGAAATCTGCCGCCCTATTTATTGGATTTTCTCGGACTAAGTGAGCTCAAAGACCGGTTAGTGATAAACGATATGGCCAGTGTGAGAAAAACAATATCAATAGACTAATCTTAACGGTAAAACGGATTAGTCAGGCTTTATAGAGTAGCATAATAGCGGAAGCCGGTTCTTCGATACGAATCTTTCCGGATAGTATGTCATAGTCTACTTTAGTCCTTACAGTTTATCCTATGATCACACACTAGCATTGTTTTTTAATAGAGCTTACATAAAATAATTGATACCTTGTTAAGGGAGTTTTAAAATTGGAACGCTTAAGCAAATATCTGCGTAAACTTCGTTGACGTATGTGTACATTATGTTTACGTATCTTAATTCCTCCGATGAGATTGTCAAGTGATATAGGCAACTTATGGTTTTGGCACGGCAGTTGCACATTATAGCTGTAACAAATTTAATATTATTTAGAAAGTGGTAAGTAGCGTCGTGATTGAAATAAATAGACTAAGTGGGTGTCAGGTAATAAAATTAATTGGTACATGTTCTAAACAAGCTTTAGTGATAATAAGAAAAAAATAATTTATGGAGGTAATAGAAATGGCTGTAAAATGTCCGGCAAGTTTTGATGTAGATAGTTTACGTGAGCACGTGCATGCGACGTATACACAAGTGGCTAATGATCCAAATGGTGATTTTCATTTTCACCGGGGCCCTGAGTATGCGAGCGAGTATCTTAAATATGATAAAGAAGAATTGGACCAACTCCCCGAGGAGTGTACAGCGCGTTTTGCAGGGGTCGGCAATCCTCACCGTATAGGCGAAATTAAAGAGGGTCAAACCGTGCTAGACCATGCGTGCGGAGCTGGGATGGACCTGCTTTTAGCAGCAAAAAAGGTAGGACCTACAGGTAAAGCAATCGGTGTGGATATGACTGAAGGGATGAGAAAGGTCGCCCGGGCCGCGGCTGAGAAAGCTGGTCTTTCGGATATAGTCGAGGTACGTGAGGGCTTATTTGAAGAGCTGCCGGTTGAGGACTCGAGTGTAGATGTTGTCATTTCTAACGGTGTAGTGAATCTCGCGCCCGATAAAGAAAAGGTATTTAATGAGATTTATAGGGTACTTAAACCGGGCGGTAGGCTGTTTTTAGCCGATGTGGTTGTTCAGAGAGAACTGACTCTTGAAGCAAGGAGTAATCCCGAAATCTGGGCCGCATGCATAGGCGGGGCACTTCCTGAACCCGAATTGACAACAATTAGCTCTGAATTAGGATTTTCAGATACACAGGTAACCGAATATTTTGATTGTTTTAAAAACACCTCTGCTGAGGGAAAAGTGTCAAAAGATTTATACGTTAAGGCGGTTAACTTTTTTGCCAGAAAACCGTGATATGTAGTCTAATTTTTATCCTTTATAGTTGCAAATTTTAAGAAAATATGTTACTAGTATTCAATCTGCAAATATATTAATTGATGATTGTATTAAATTAGGTTTTGTGTTGCAGCATTTTGTAATATGGATTAGTGATATTTAGTAATATGATGTAAAAATCAACAAGGAGGTATGAATATGCAACGTATTAAATTTGTATCATTGTGTTTAATTTTGGGAATTGCTTTTTCAATTTCTCTAAGCACATTTTCCCATTCCGCAGATGAGGTTAAGACTGTACAAGGTAATGTAGTCTGCCTAATACCTGATTATGAGAGTGGTAACGTGAAGCCGGTTATAGCTACAGGGCCTTGCGACGGCTTGCCACCTCATCAGCATGTTCTGGTTACACCAAGCGCGGTTTACTCTCTTCAGGGACTCCAAGACGGTTTGATGAAGATAACACAAAGTTCTAATAGGAGCAATGTGAAAATCGCTGGAAAGGTACAGGGGAGCGAACAAACTGCTTGGGTACTATTAGTTGAATAAACGAAATTTCTCGAGGAGAGATACTTTATCTCTCCTCGAAACCTCAAATACAACCCAGAAAAAAAATATAGCTTAGAGAAGGTCGGCTGTTCTTTATCTTGGGAAGTCCGGTCTCCTGATTTGATTATAAAGCGGGTATCAGCCAAAGTGTTCATTCAATTTCGTCTATACTAATTTCAGTCCGAAACTCGAACAGTACATTTAAGATAAGTCAATATCAATCCGGCCTTGATTGCTCGAGATAGATATTTTTTAGACCCGATAAAAACAATTTAATTTCAGTATGTTAATTAATATATAGGTTATGTTAGGTCTAATCCGCAACCCCCGTCAATGCACCTTATTGTTCCCTGGTAAGACATTAACAGAAAATTTATCATAAGTAACAACTCTTAATATGAAGAGAGACTTCATTGACCCACCTTTAGCATATATGCTATTATCGGGTATAAAATTAAAAAAAGTTGGGGGTCAGAAGTTGACAGTTGCAAGTGGGATCGACCGATCCATCCTTTTCAACCTCAGAAGTATGATGAGGATGGAAAGGGATATTAACTCACTATTGGATTTCATAGTAACGGAGTCTGCCAGGATTGCTAATTCGGAAAGAGCAAGCCTTTTCCTTTATGATGAAAAGCGTCATCAGTTTTGGTCAAAAATCGCTTTAGGCACTACTGAGGTTATCCGTTTTGACGCCGACATGGGTATAGCGGGAAAGGTATTTGAAACAGGAAAAACCATAATTGCAGACTATGCATATAAAGAAAAGAGCTTTAATCCCTTAATAGATAAAAAAACCGGTTTTATTACAAAGTCGCTTATCTGTTTGCCCCTTAAAAATGTTGATGATAAAGCGATAGGGATTCTTCAGGTTCTAAATAAAACTGAGGGGGTTTTCACTGAAGAGGACGAAGGTATATTAGAAATCTTTGCTAGTAATGCTGCTGTCGCAATAGAAAATGCGGCTTTGATAGATGAGCTTGAGGAATCAAAAACGCTGCTTCAGCAGGAAAACCATATATTAAAACAAAAGTCCAAGGGCAAGTTTTTTGTTAACGATATAATAGGGTCCAGTCCTAAAATCAATGAAGTTGTGAGGATGATAGAGAAAATTGCCAATAGCCCACTAGACGTTCTTATTAGTGGTGAAAGTGGAACAGGAAAGGAACTTGCTGCCAGAATGACTCATTACAACAGCACTCGTTCAGAGGCGCCCTTTGTGGATATTAATTGTGCCGCTCTTCCTGAGAGTATTCTTGAGAGTGAGCTCTTTGGTATTGAAAAGGGAGTTGCAACGGGAGTCGAGAAAAGAGAGGGGAAAATTGAACAGGCAAACGGCGGTACTCTCTTTTTGGACGAATTGGGTGAAATGAGCCTCCAGGCCCAAGCTAAACTTCTCAGGGCCCTTCAGGAAAGAAAGGTATTAAGGCTTGGTGCTAACAAATCTATAGACGTCGATATTAGAATTGTAGCTGCTACTAATAAAGATCTATTAAATGAAATTCAAAAAGGCAATTTCCGTGAGGACCTATATTACAGATTAAATGTTGTACATATTCATATGCCTCCACTTAAGGAACTAAGAGAGGATATTCCTGTTCTCGCAAAACACTTTTTATCTGACATAGGGCAAAAAATAGGGAAACATCAGCTCCGTTTCTCGCTTGAAGCTTTAAACTCTTTAAGTAACTATTCATGGCCGGGTAATGTGAGGGAGTTGCAAAATGAGGTGAAGCGAGCATCAATTATGACTGAGGGTGATATAATTGGAATTACCGATATCTCAGAGCATATCAGGAATCCAATTGACAATGTGAATTTGGGAAACGATATAACTGACGATCCTCAAACCCTTAAAGAAACCGTTCAAAGAATAGAAATAAGCATGATTAACGATGCACTACAAGAAACAGGCGGCAACAAAGAAAAGGCGGCAAAGCTTTTAGGCATAACGAGACAGGGCTTATTTAAGAAAATAAAACGGTACGGGCTTTAAATAGTAGAATAAACTATATATTAATGAGCCGATTGGATTTACGTTCGTACCACTATTCCTGCAATAATATCGACCTTTTCTTTGATACATATACAGATTATAATAAACTAAATCGATTTGCCCACTTGCGGAGACTGGAAAATGAAGCTAACTATACTCGGCTCAGGGACTTGCGTACCATATGCTAACCGGGGATCATCAGGATATATGCTTGAGCTTTCTAACTCAAAAATACTTCTTGATTGCGGAAGCGGTTCAACTTGGAAACTCGCTGGGTTAGGAATCAATTATTTAATGATTGATCATATATTCTTATCACACCTACACCCTGATCACACCGGGGATTTGGTTCCATTCCTATTTGCTACAAAATACGCTTATGGGTCCCCTTACGGGTCTTATAGGGAAAAACCCCTATATTTATGGGGAGGGCAGGGCTTTATAAACTTTTTCAACACTTTACGGGTAGCGTATAAGGATTGGATAGTCCCTGAAGCGCTTAATATAGACGAGCTTGAAGAAAGCACTAAAGAATTTAATGATTTCACCCTAACCAGTGTCAGAACTCCGCATATTGAAAGCAGCATGGCATACAGAATTGAGGCGGAGGGAAAATCCATTGTCTACTCTGGAGATACCGACTATTCAGAATCTTTTATTGAACTCTCTACTGATACCGATGTTCTACTGATAGAATGCGCTTTGGCGAGCGATGAATCAACGCTAGAAGGCCATCTTACACCAAGTGAAGTCATAGAAATTGTTAATATATCTAAGGCTCAAAAGGTAGTGGTTACACACCTTTATCCAAGATGCGATCAGGAAAGAGTAGTAGAAAAGATAAGAGCAAATGTCGGAGTAGAAGTAATAGAAGCCCAGGATCTCTTAGAGATTGAGATATAGATTTAGCATCGTTGTTGTCTCTGTAAAGTCGATGGAATTGAAATCCTTAGGGTATCCCATCCATAAAGTTTCTCGTATAAAGCTACCGGCATTAATTTCTTAAACCGTAGGCTTAACGTTGTAATTTGTTCTAAATAAGTTCTTCGAATCGTACTTATTTTTTACTGGTACCCCTCTCTCTCTTCTTCCATACTGTCTCATATGTTTCTGAACTTTTACACACCTATTTCGATTATAGAACTAACACTATTGTAATAAATTTTGATCTTGCCGGACCTATTACAAAATGTAAGTATTTTAAGGAATCAGTATTAACACCTGAATAT
>SPCL01000278.1 GCA_004525335.1 Thermodesulfobacteriales bacterium | reverse complement strand
TGCGCTTCAGTATCATGCCCCGATTTAAGCAGTGAAGCCTATACTCCAGACAAACTTGAAATGCAGCTAGCTAACGCTGCTAGTAGTTTTGTAAATAATCCACAAAAGGGTGTTTTTGTAAATCAGGAAAACGCAGAGGTTAAATTCTCAAAGATATTTAAGTGGTTCGGAGAAGACTTTGTTAAAAACTATGGCAATAATGATCTGTTTAACAATTATGGCTTAAAGGAAAACGCGGTTCTTAATTTTGCCAATAACTTCATTGAATCAGACGAAACCAAGGAATATTTAATGAATAATAAGCTTAAAATCGGATACCTTGGTTTCGATTGGAATTTGAATGAACAAGAAGATCCTAATTCTCCGGCGTCTTAATTTACAAATTCATATTGACAAATCACTTGGGGCTTTCGTTGGCCCTTAACTCTTGAGCACTGTATGCCTGTGCAGAGGAATAGGCCGATACACAAAAAGGCACTAAAAAAGTTAGCATGAATTTAAAATATAGACGGTGACTAAATTCGAATTGGAGCAACGAATCATGATGATTTATGATAATCAAAATAGGTCCGACAACCAGAGCAACTTTGATTGCCCTTAAGATTGTCTCTCGTCTAAAAAAGTTTTTTATAAACAGTCTCACCCCTTTCTCCATAATATGATCTAAAATATACAACTATACTCTAAAGGCAATATCAGCACATATTATGATGTCCTAATATAAAAAAGGTTGCCGAAAGAAGGAATAGACGGTATGCAGATTACTAATTAGCTGTTCATATGTTACTTTTATAAGCCATATTCAAACACAACCGGAGGAAAGATGTCTCAAAACAATTCTAACGACAACATGAACTGGGACCTTACAAGTTATTTCCCTGAATTTAATGGTCCAGAGATGAAAGAATTTAAAAAACAACTTAAAAATGATATAGAATCGATCAGGAATCAAGCTTCTTCGCTCTCTTCGCTGGATTCTAATAATCTAGAGGAGTGGGAGAAGGTTTTCCTAAATTCTGAAGACTTAACAACAAGATACTCACATCTCAGATCCTATATCGGATGCGTGGCCTCAGCGGATAGCATGAATGAAGATCATCTAAAAGAAGAAGCGGAGATGTCTGTACTAGCCGCCGAATTCTCAAAGCTGTCCTCTGAACTTCTGAGTTCACTTAAAAACGCTGATGATGAAATATTCGAATCTTTCACGGAAATCCCAGCCCTTAGCAATGCTTCGTATTATTTAAACAGAGTCAGAGAGGAATCTCAGAAAAGAATGGATCAGGAAAATGAAATCCTAGCAGCAGACTTGGGAGTTGATGGTATTGGAGCATGGGGCAGGCTTTACGATACAGTATCTAGCAAGCTCGAATTCGATATGGAATATCCTGATGGAAAGAAGGTACGTCTTCCTATGTCGCAAAGACGCTCTCTAATGGAAAAACCGGACCGTGAAGTAAGAAAAGCTGCTTTCCAAGGAGGCAATGAAGCGTGGCGGAGTATAGAGGACGTTACAGCCTCAGCTCTAAATGCTATAGCGGGAACAAGGCTGACACTAAATAAGCACAGGGGGATCAACCGCTTTCTTGATGTCGCACTATTTCAAGCCTCAATTAGCAGAAAAACCCTTGATGCCATGCTTGGAGCTATATACTCTGAAATCGAAGTGCCAAAAGATATTTTGAGACTTAAAGCTAAAACAATGAACCGAGAAAAAATTGCCTGGTATGACCTTGGCGCTCCAATGGATTTGGAGTTTAAGAAAAAGCTTGACTGGCAGGAAGCACAGAATCTTGTTAAGGACTCTTTTTCAGCTTCTTATCCTGAATTAGGCAATTTTGCTGGGAATGCATTTGAGAAAAAATGGGTTGACTGGGAACCAAGGGAAGGAAAACGCCCGGGTGGATTTTGCACGGGGTCACTCTTAACAAAAGAATCCAGAATTTTCATGACTTATAATGAAACAATCGGGGACGTGCTCACTCTCGCACATGAAGCAGGGCATGCTTTCCATAGCCATGTCATGAGAGATATCCGCCCATATTCTCATTTCTATCCTATGACACTTGCAGAAACTGCGTCGACATTTGGAGAAATGATCCTTACTGAAGGTATTCTGCAAAACCCATCTATAAGTGACGATGAGAAAATTTTGATGTTGGATACTGAAATAAATCATGGGGCAATCTATTTAATGGATATACCGGTACGATTTGAATTTGAGAACG
>SPCL01000123.1 GCA_004525335.1 Thermodesulfobacteriales bacterium | reverse complement strand
TCTATCATCTTCCGTAAAGCCCTGAAGCGAAATTGGAGCAGATTGTAAAAGGGCAGGGCCGAAGCGCTCGTTCTCTTTTTGCAAGAAGACAGTGCACTGAATAAAAGCCTCTCCGGCGTTTATCGCTTGAATAGCAGCGTCCACTCCTTTAACCAGATAATCTTTAGTTGTGTCACCTGGGTAGAGATTAATAACTCTGTTTTTGTATCTATTCAAAAAAAGCCCTCCGAGTCGCCTTCTATAGCCTGCAAGGACAATAATATCAGGCTCACAGAATTCTTCTATTGTAGTTATAACCGCTGCATCATAAGAATCTCTCATCTGTTCATCATCAGGATGCTTTTCTATTATTTCAAAAAATTTCTTAGAACTAAGATTGGCAACAGGAATTCCGTATTCTTCTGCTAATTGAGCTCCCATACAGTTGGGAACGTTCGTGAACACGAGATCGATTCTTCCGTAATTTTTTTCACCTTTCTTTTGAAGCCTTTTTTGCTCTTCATGAATAGCAATAAAATTAGTCCCAGATCCTGATAGAAACACAGCAACACTCATTGGCCCATCGCCTGCATTATGAATCGGCTCTATTTTGTTTTTGTTCATAATCTGTCTATCTCTCAGAACTCATTTGCAATATCAATCAGTTCAGGGAAATTATATCTACATTAATACTATGAGCAACCCACTACAAAGACTGCTGACAGCTATTATAGCTGTCCCTATATTATATGTGATATTCCTACTTGGAGGAGTAATATATCTCGTTTTCTTCCTAATCGTAATCCTACTAGGACAGATTGAATATCAAAAACTGCTGGAATCAAAAAATCTTCCTAATGAAAATATTCTTGGCATAATATCGTCACTTTTAATGGGAATTTCAGCTTACCTTGGTTATTACTATTTCACTTTCTGCTTCACGGCGCTCGTACTAATAATACTTATCTTAGACCTAAGGAAAGGGGATTTTAGTCAAACAGTAATAAATATTGGCGCAACGCTTTTTGGGGTTATATACCTGGGTTGGCTTCTCAGTCATGCAATACTTTTAAGAAATATTGATAAGTATGAGAGTATCAGAATATATTCTGAGAATAATCAAGGTATATCAGATCTGGGATTTTTCCTTGTAGTCTTTGCGGTTGCATGCACATTCTTAAATGACACCGGAGCATATTACACCGGAACGTTGATTGGAAGACATAAACTCGCGCCAAAAATCAGCCCGGGAAAGACAATAGAAGGCACAATCGGCGGGATCGTAGTTTGCATTATAACTGGGCTCATCGTTAATTACCTCTTTGGCAATCCGCTTAGCTCAGACTGGACTATAGCTTTTGCACTGCTAGTTGCAATCTCTGCTATCCTGGGAGATCTCGTAGAATCCTCAATCAAAAGAGGGGCGGGGCTCAAAGACTCAGGCGACATTGTTCCCGGTCACGGAGGGGTGCTAGACAGGTTTGATAGTCTAATTTTCGTATTCCCGGTCTCATATTATTTCATAATAGTTTATTACAGCCTGCACGGAGCGATTTAAGCTGAAGTAGGTTTACTTAGCTCACCCTGTATCATCAACCTGAGTGCTATCAATATTAAGATATTTACAGCAAGTCCTGCCAAGGCAGCAAACTGTTCTTTGTAGAAGATAAAAACATAAGTAAGAAGTATTGAGACTAGAACAGAGCGCTCAAACATCTGATATGAAACAAGCCTGGACTTCCTAAGAAAATATACTCCTAGGAAAACAAAGACTCCCGAAAGCAAAGAAGAAAATATTTGAGCCTTATCTATAAAACTCAGATTAATAGTTTTTTCAGCTATCCTATCCAAAATTTTAATATCTAAGATACTGTCCCAGCCAAGCCCTATGAAAAAGGTAAATACGATTATATAAGTTAAGGTTAGAAGCAATTGCCCAACAAAGAAGATCACAATTGCAGAACGAAAGTATTTATAACTTACAATCTTTGCATAGAAATCTCTAAAACTAATTTTGACCTTTGTATACCAACCGGGCTCCGACATGGGCACCAGTTTTGAACTACTTACCAAATCCCTGACTGATTTAGCAAGAGGATTCTCAGGATCGCTTTTATCCAAGTATTTTATAACCCTGTCTTTTTCATCCTGATCAAGATCTGCAAGAGCTACTTCTTCAAGCCCTTTTAAAGCATTTACTAGGTATTCTTTCCGGGTAAATGACCAGCCTGTTCTTATCATATGAATTGAAAGAATAATCAGAACAAAAATGATATACATTATTGAAATAGAGGGTTCAAAGAAATAGTCATTGTCACTTGTGACAAACTTTCCTACTTCATCAATAAACGTTCCAAATCCTATACCTCCTAAAATTGCTGCCCAAAGCTCAATACGTTTGCCTATAAAAGAAAAGAGCATAATTATTGAAATCAGCATAAGCAGACCGCCCCATAACATATGAGCGATATGAAGAGTGCCGTTTCCTATTTGCGGATAGCCGCTCAAATGAAGAAAGAGCCTTATTATAAGCACTGATGCAACAGTACAGACTATAAATACCTCAAGATAGAAAAGTGCATCTAAGTTTCTGACAAGGGTTGTATTTCTTTTCATAATTGACTCTGTTTAATATTCTATGTTAACCTCACATCTAAATCCACAAAGAGGGCAAACATTTCTAAGATAACTAAGTAACTTAGCATACTCATAATGACAAAACCTCACTCAACAACTTCACCGCCTTCACTAGAGACTGTCATTGAGGACAATAATACACTCAGGCTAAAGATTAAAGGCTCTCTCAATGCCTATACAACGGCAAAAGTATGGGAGAACTCTCTTCTCGCTCTAAAAACAACAAAGCCCAGCCAACTTATTTTAGATGGATCTGAAATAGATTACTGCGACACCACTGGAATTGCCTTTTTTACAAACCTCCAGATTCGCCAAGAACAATCAGGGGGCACATATAAAGTAGAGGGGCTATCAGATGAAATAAATAAATTATATAAGCTCTTTGACCCTGAGGAATTAAAACAAACAGGGGAGTCAGATTCAACTCATACCGAGAGCAAGATAGAGACCGCTGGGAGACTAGGCGTTGAGGCTTGGGAAGAGCTTCAGATAAATATTATATTTACCGGGCGTGTTACTGTAGCTCTGTTTAAGGCTATGCTACGTCCTGATAAAATAAGATGGCGTGATGTATTCATTACTTCTGAAAAATTTGGGGCAAACGCTCTATTTATTATTGCCCTGGTAAATTTCCTGGTGGGACTTGTAATTGCATTTCAATCTGCAGTACCGATGAAACAGTATGGTGCTCAGATATTCGTGGCCGATCTTCTGGTAATCGCATATTTTAAGGAATTAGGACCTTTGATGACTGCTTTTGTGGTGAACGGCAGAAGCGGCTCTGCATTTGCCGCCGAGCTCGGCACAATGAAAGTAAATGAAGAGCTGGATGCGCTTGATACAATGGGGCTTGATCCTGTGCCTTTTCTGGTCGTTCCCAAGGTAATAGCTTCTGTAATCATGCTGCCAATCTTAACGGTGTTTGGAAACCTGTTCGGACTGCTCGGGGGATTAGTCGTTATGTTCTCTCTAGGATTTACATTCAACACGTATCTCAACCAGCTCACTATCGCGGCTACATATGGAATGCTGCTGTCAGGGCTCTTTAAAACACTCTTTTTCGCAGTTATTATCGCAGGTGTTGGCTGTTTAGCTGGGATGAGAGCTGCAAAAGGTCCATCAGCTGTAGGAGATGCGGCAACAAAGGCGGTAGTTGTAGGAATAGTTCTGATGATACTAGTGGACGGCATATTCGGAGTCGTATACTACATTTTAGGAGTTTAATGTGAGCGAGACAATAATTAACGTAAAGGATTTCACAGCGGCATATGGCGAGAATGTAATTATCGACAACATTACTTTTGATGTTTACAAAGGAGAAAAGTTTGTAATCCTCGGAGGGTCGGGATGCGGAAAAACGACTCTCTTAAAACATATGATAGGTCTATATCGGCCTGCTAATGGAAGCATACTGATTGAAGGTGATGACATAGCAAAAGCAGAGGGCCAAGAAAGAATCGAAATACTAAAAAGCATAGGTGTAGCGTATCAATCAGGGGCATTATTCGGATCTATGACCGTATTAGAAAATGTTATGTTGCCTCTGGAGGAATATACAGACCTGAATAAGGATTCGATAGATCTAATTGCCAGGATGAAACTCAACCTAGTTGGTCTCACAGGGTCTGAAGAGAAAAGCCCCTCAGAGCTTAGCGGAGGAATGATCAAACGCGCCGCTCTGGCAAGAGCTATGGCACTTGACCCTGATATTTTATTTCTTGACGAGCCCTCAGCGGGTCTTGACCCTATTACTTCAGCTGAGCTTGATCAGCTAATAATCCAGCTTTCTAAAAGTCTAGGAGTTACTTTTGTAATTGTTACCCACGAACTAAATAGTATTTACAATATCGCTGATAGGGTTATTATGCTAGATAAAGATACCAAAGGAATAATTGCAAGCGGAGATCCTAAATACCTAAGGGATAATTCAGAAATCCCAATAGTGCAGAAGTTTTTTAAGAGACAGACTGATGAACAGCTCGACAGTTAACAATAATTAGACAGATAAAATTATGAATAATAAACCCAACTTCTTTAAAATTGGCCTTTTCGTGATACTCGGAACATTGATCCTTGCAGGAGCAATAATATTCTTTGGTGCCGGTAAGTTTTTTGAGAAGAAATATGTAGTTGAGACATATTTTGATCAATCCGTTCAAGGACTCAGTGTAGGCGCTGCGCTTACATTTCAAGGAGTACAGGTTGGAAATATCAGTGAAATAGGGTTTGCCTTTCAAGAATATGATACAGATCTCCAATATGTATTAGTTAGGGCTCAGATATATCCCAACAAAGGGAGCAATAAAGGAAAGCCGAAGCTCTTCATAAACGATAAGGATAGGGAACAAGGTTTAAAACGTATGATTGATAAAGGACTAAGATTACAGCTTGCCTCACAGGGGGTCACGGGTATTGCTCTACTAAATGCTGTTTATCTTGAACCCGCAAGCTACCCGGCTCTAAATATCGACTGGAAGCCCGAATACCACTATATACCTTCAGCTCAGGGAACTATAGCCCAGATTACTCAAATGATTGAAAAACTTACAAAGACTATCGAAAGCATAGATTTTAAAGAAATTTCTGACGACGTAGAACAGCTTGTAGTTACTATAAACATGGCTGTACAGCAGGCTGACATCCCTCAAGTCAGTAAGGATCTTCAGAAGCTACTAGTTAGCCTTGATAAAACCATTACGAATACGGATAAGTTGCTTAATAGTAAGGATATCAAACAAACATTATCAAATATTGCACAAACTACCGAAGAGCTTAAAAGAACTTTAAAACGGACTGACCAACTGATACAAAACAGAGAGCACAATATAGAAATTACTCTCAATAATGTACAGAAGATTTCAGAGGATATGAGTGAGTTCATGGAAACCTTACAGAAATATCCGTCTTGGGTACTCTTCGGAGAACCACCACCGCATTTTGGAAAAGACATCAAGGTTGAGGAACCAAACCAATGACAATAAAAAGCAAACTATATTTCTCCTCACTTCTTATATTTACCGCGCTGATGATAGGGTGTGGTGGAATAGCAAAAAGCTATCCGGAAAGAGCTTATTTCCTATTTGAAGTAGCACCACCTACCAGTCCTTTAACTCCAGTACAAGGCGCAACTGTAAAAGTAAGAAGATTTAGTATTTCGCCTGGAAGCGAGGGCAAGCAATTCATATATAGAACAACCGATATCCAATATTTATCTGATTTTTACAACCAGTTCTTCAGACCGCCTAGTATTATATTAACGGAAGCAGTTACACAGTGGCTTGATCAAGCTCAAGTATTTGAAGACGTATTAAACCCGCTCAGTCAGGCATTCCCTGAATATTTTATAGAAGGCAATATAGTAGAACTCTACGGTGACTACAGAAATCAATCTGCTGCCCAAGCAGTGATGAAGATCCAATTTTATTTACTTCAAACCTCTGACGATGGCGATCAGCCGGCAATCATTTTTGGCAAAACATATGAATCCACTAAACCTATAGGAACTGCTACACCACAAAATTTGATGAATGGTTGGAATCTTGCACTTGAAAATATTTTAGGTGAATTCCTTAGCGACTTAAGCTATCATCTAAAGAGCGCTCAGCAATCGT
>SPCL01000189.1 GCA_004525335.1 Thermodesulfobacteriales bacterium | reverse complement strand
TTCCCTCTTTTTGTTTTTAGAGAACCTTATCACAATATAAATGTTGCAATCGGTTGAAAAATTGTCTGCCAACTCTACTTTTTGACAAGGTATTATCTCTATTTTAATCACACCAACATATTTTCAGGGTAATATATTATCAGTTTTATATAATGCTTAAATAAAGTTTTGAGGAAGATATGAAAAGAAGAAATGTTTTTAAAATCTTAATTGGAATTTTGGTTCTGATATTACTACTCTGGGGTGTAATTCTTTATGTTTATTTAGATCACAACACTAAATCCGACTATTACGGGATGGTGTATGAAAGAGAAGCACCGGAGTTCACTCTGACGGATCAAGAAGGGGCTAAAGTGAGTCTCTCAGATTTTAAAGACAAAGTTGTACTTCTCTTTTTTGGTTACACGTACTGTCCAGATATCTGCCCAATGACTATGTCGGTAATGAACAATGTTGTAGATCAGCTCGGGGATAAGGCAGATCAAGTTCAGGTTGTTTTTGTAACAGTGGATCCACAGAGAGATACCGTCAAAAAATTAAAGAGCTACATACCATATTACAATGAAAACTTTATTGGTCTTACCGGAACTCCACAAGAGATAGATAAGGTAGCAGATGACTATAATATTTTTTATAGCAAGGAAGAGGTGGAGTCGTCTTCAGGATATTTGATGGGCCATAACTCAAGTGTGCTTCTAATTACACCTGATGGAGAAATATTTTTAAGGTACTCACAGAATAAGATGGATCCGGTTTCTATTGCAGCGGATATAGAAAAGATATTGTAATCCCCAGCTTTCAAACTAATATTACAACATGGAGAATTTTTGATGAATAAAATTGCACTGTTTTCAATACTTTTTTTTGCTTTAGCTCAATTCTCATATGCAGAGGATCAGATTGTGATAAACGATGCTTGGGTTAGAGAGGTTCCTCCCGGCACTTCCGTTAGCGCCGTTTATATGACGATTGAAAATAAAGGAGAGCACGACAAATTGGTCAGTCTGTCATCTGAAATTGCAGAAAGTGCGGAACTTCATACAAGTAAGGTTGATGAAAATGGTGTTGCAACAATGGAGATGATTAAAATATTGGATATCCCATCAGATACTACTGTTGAACTTGAACCGGGGGGGATGCATGTAATGTTGCTAGGTCTTAAGGAATCTCTAGTAGGTAAAGAAGTTGTGAATCTAAAACTAGTGTTTGATAAAGCAGGGGTTGTTGTAGTTGAAGTTCCAGTTAAAAAGACAGGTCATATGGATCATCAACACCACCACTGAGAAGATGATTTATCCTTTGATCCCGAAAGTATCTGAGGAAAGTTCTTTTTTAGTGCCTTGGGTAGTTTCAATACTTATCTTTTCTGTGACTTCATTCATAGTGCAGCGCCCGTTATAAATACCACCATCTTCAACGATAAGTGAGTCAATAAAGACATCACCTAACACGATGCCGCTTCTTCTTATCTCCAGTCTGCTTGATTCTATACTACCCTCTACTCTTCCATAAATTACCGTTTCAGTAGCTTTTATTTCTCCTAGAACGACTCCGTTTTCACCTACAACAATTGTGTTTTCGCCTATGATCCTACCGTTTAATTTCCCGTCTATTCTTGTAGCAGAGGAGGAGGACATATTACCTTCAAACTCACATCCGTCCCCAATCAGTGTTGTGATGTGATTTGGATTCGATTTAGACACTTTTGTGCTGTCCTTTTTCTTTCCAAATATTCCCAAGGTTATTTTAGCGATAAAAAGGTTTTTGGATTTACTCTCTTACCATCCTTCATTACTTCATAATGAAGGTGTGTTCCAGTGGATCTTCCAGTAGAGCCTGCTTTGCCAATTACGTCTCCAACCCTAACCTTATCACCTTCTTTGACTGTAATTGCTGATAAATGACCGAATAATGTTTCGTACTTATCTTCATGTTTGATAATAACTGTCTTTCCATAACTGCTATGCCAAGAAGCTTGGGTAACTATACCGTCGGCAGTTGCTACAATAGGCTGGCCGTAGTTTGCATCTATATCGATTCCTGAGTGGAAGCCTGTTTTGCGTTTAAATGGATCTTTTCTGTAACCGAAGTCGGAAGTTATTTTTCCTTTTAAGGGAGTGCCGACAGGTGTACTCTTCATTGTGTTAAAGAGGTTATCTATGTCATTTTTCATATAATCAATATATGAAAGACTCATCCTATCTGCTGGAATAAACTCACCCCCAATAGCTAATTCTTTTTTAATACCCTTTTTCTGGAGGATGTCCTGCATCTCAAGCAATGTTTCTTCTATTCCCTGCAGCTTTTCTCTGAGCTTAGACTCGATAATGTTGTTCTCATCTATATCCTGGCTTAATAAATTAATAGTGCTGATTAGTTTGTTAACAGATTGGGATTTTTTTGCGGAATCTTTGTAATAGACATAGCTTGTGCCAAAAGAAAAAAGAGATATAAAAGCAAATACTATGATACTAAAACAAGCTATTCTTATATGGGATTTTTTGACACTAAATGATTTTGCACCTTCGTGCCCTGCTGTGACCAGCATTACTGTATAACGGTCCGTTTCCATTAATTCCTCCAGAATCTGTCCAACCAGATTGAGTATGATATGATTTTTTTAGTAAGGCTATATTTAGCTGGTCAAATATTACATAGATTCCAAATGAATTGCAACCTAATTCTAGAGCGCTTTATAGTGAGCAAAGTCTTGGGAAATATATATTCATAGAGAAGCATTAGTTCTTTTATGGATTGCAGATATTTCTCATGCTTAATTTAAATAAAATCTCCAGCCTTGCAGTGAATGGTGATAGTAGATAATATGATATTATTCAGTTCGGAGTTCGGGAGTTCGTGTAGGGCAAATCCCGGTTACTAAGTTTCACTATCAATAAGAGTTTATATAGTCAATTTTCACTAAATAAATCATGAGAGGTTTTTTGCGGTAGTCTTGAAAATGGGAAAGGTCATATGTGTTGCAAATCAGAAAGGCGGGGTTGGAAAAACAACAACGGTAATTAATCTTGCCGCCTCACTAGCCGTAGCCCATAAGAAAACCTTGTTTATCGATTTTGACCCTCAGGGTAATGCAACAAGCGGAGTCGGTGTCGATAAAGAGGAGATCGGCAATACTATATATAATGCGATTGTTGGAGAATCTAAAATAAATGAAATTTCTATTGATGTATATACCGATTCTCTTGGTGGTTTCTTAACAATTGTGCCCGCTAATTCAGAGCTAACTGGGGCTGAAGTAGAACTCGTACATTTGGAAAGAAGGGAATGGAGACTTAAGGATGCTATTGACTTGGTGCGGGAGCAATACGATTATATCATCATTGATTGTCCCCCATCATTAAGTCTTTTGACTGTGAATGCTCTTGCCGCTTCAGATTCAGTATTGGTGCCTGTTCAATGTGAATATTATGCCATGGAGGGCCTTGGACAGCTAAAAAGAACCATTTCTCTAATAAAGCAGAGATTAAACCCTGAGCTGAGCATAGAAGGGTATTTGCTTACGATGTTTGACTCCAGGAATAATATTTGTCATATGGTTGCAAATGAACTTAGAAATTATTTTAGCAGCGCTGTGTTTGATACTATAATCTATAGAAACGTTAAGCTCGCAGAATCGCCAAGTCATGGCAAACCTGTCTTGCTGTACGATATTAAGTCTATTGGAGCAAAGAGCTATATTTCTCTTGCTCAAGAATTAATAG
>SPCL01000224.1 GCA_004525335.1 Thermodesulfobacteriales bacterium | reverse complement strand
CTAAAATTCGAATTGCCGCCCACAATTAGGACAAAAGTGCCCAAATTCTGGTTGATATTCCCCACAATTTGGACAATAATTAATCTTTTCAACCTTAATATTATTAAGCGGTTCTTGTGAATCGATTGTTGCAGATTTTTCAGGTTCTCTTTGACTTAAAAAGGAATTTTCTAGATGATACTTCTCCACTTCTTCCGTTTGGAAGGAAATTTTTCTATAAAACTGCGTCAGGTACAAAAGCCGGTCAATCTGACCACATTTAGCCGGACTAAATTGACCACATCAGAGTTACTGTTTTTTTAAAGAGTTTTCTCATATCAAAAAGTCGTTATACAAATCTATATATTTTAGTTCAAAGTTTCAATATCTTTTAGTTTTACCCTGGTTTTTCTTAGAGATTCTCCTTTTAGTTCTATCCTGTGAGCATCGTGAACGATCCGATCTAGTATAGCATCGGCGATAGTTTTTTCTCCTATTACCTCATGCCAGCAATTAACCGGAAGTTGGGATGTTATAATCATTGACGCTTTTTTATGACGATCTTCTATTATTTCCATAAGCGCAGAACGGTTCTGATTATCAATGGGAACCAGTCCAAAATCATCAAGTATTAATAGGTCCTGGCGTTCAATCCTGGATATCTCACGCATGTAAGATCCATCTGCCTTACCCATTTTTAACTTCGAGAACAGTTTTGCCATATTTGCATAATAGACCTTATAACCAAGTGTACACGCCTGATGTCCGAGTGCTGTGGCAACGTGGCTTTTACCTATTCCGGTGCTTCCTGTGATCAATATGTTTTCTTGCTTGCCAATATATGTACATTCAGCAAAACGCATCATCTGGTTTCTGTCAAGATTACGATCAGCCTCGTAATCTATATTCTCTATGCTTGATTGATAACGGAACTTTGCATTACGCAGCCTCCTTTCAATATTACGGTTCAGTCGATCATCCCATTCTGCTTCCACCAACATTGTTATGAGCTCATCGGCAGACAGATTTGATAGTATATTATTTTCAAGGCTTGTTTGATAAGCCCTGGCCATCCCTGATAGCTTGAGCTTCTTTATCTTTTCCAGTGTTTCCTGTGTCATATTATATTGATTTAGTGATTTTTATTATTGATAATAGTTTTCTCCACGGATGTTTTCATGCTGTGGGATCTCCGTTAATAATTCAGCGTATGTCAACTGGTCAAATTTGTTTTCTAGTATCGTTTTAATGGAATGGTATGAGTAGTTTTCATACTCTATTGACCTTTTACAAGCATTTATAAGTCTTTCCCTGCCAACCTTTCGTTCATAGCCTAAAACCCCCTGACAAGCCTTATATGCCTGCTCAGGATGAGATTTACTTTCCATCAGACGTATTATGAACACCTTCACAGATTCATCTATTGTTGCTGCCCAATTAATAAAACGCTCAGGATTCCAATCAGTCAGGTATTTATGAGTGCTGGCCAGATGTTCTTTGTTTGTAGTATATCCGTATTGTTTACGGTCTCTTTCGTGGACAGTCAGTAAGGTATAATTATGATATATTTCCACGTGAGTTGAAGTGTAAAGTAGTTTTACTTTCTTGCCAATAAACAAGTAAAGAACGCTATAGTAATGCTTATCTTCCTTAAGACATACATGCCCATTTACTGATACCGTAACGTGTTGCTGACGTTTAAAGAGGAACGGTAGTGTAGGCAGTGGTTGTAAGGTACCACGTTCGATCTCCTCAAACAAAGCTCTTCGGCAATATGGGCGGTCACTAAATTTTGCATTATTATAAAGTTCAACTATCTCTTTGATAGCCTTATTCAGTTCTTCCAGGGTATGGAAGATCTTGGTGTCAAGTACAGAGTATATGCGGGTATAAGCTATTCTGACAGCTCCTTCGACTAAAGCCTTGTCTTTTGGTTTATAAACCCGTGCGGGTAAGATTGTTGTGCTGTAGTGTGATGCAAAGTTCTCGAAAGCCTGGTTTAATGTAGGTTCATAACGATCGCTCTTGGTGACGGCACTCCTGAGATTATCCGGAACAATTGCCATGGGAACTCCGCCATAATATTCCAGAGCATGCTCACAACAGCTAATAAAGTCCTCCTTACACTGACTTTGGGTAGCCTCTATATAAGTTAATTGGCTGGCTCCAAGCACTGATATAAACACTTCTACATCAGTTATCTCACCGGTATCTATATTCACAAGATGAAGTTTCTCTCCGGCATAGTCGATGTACATCTTATCGCCTGCGATATGCTCGATATGCATTACCGGTTTACTGCGCCTGAGCCACTGCTGATAATGATATTTAAATTGTGAGGCTTTATAACCATCTGGATGATCTGATATGTATCTCTCCCAAAGTATCTGGCGAGTGATACCTCTTTTCTTAAGATCCTTCTCAATCTTTGGGAAGTAGGGCTCCAGTGTCTTGTACCGCTCACACGGTTCTGGTAGTAAATTTTCGCCAAAGAGGTGGTCCAGTTCCTGGTCGCTCTGACTCTCTATGAAGGCTGCAGTAAGATGCAACCGGCTATAAATCTTGAGGTATTTCTTTAAGGTGTTGCGAGACACACCTGTTAACTTACTGATTCTTAATTTGCTTTCGCCCTGCGAATGTAATCGCAGCATTTGTCTTAGTTTACTCATGTCTGTCTTTTTATTGGCCATAACCCCTCTGTTAATATTATTCTTAACAGTAAGGATTATAACTTACTTTTTCAACATGAGAAAAACTCTTTTTCAGGTGGTCAGTTTGCTCCGGCGCGGGGTGGTCAATTTGCTCCGGCGTGAGGTGGTCAGTTTAAACCGGCGCGAGGTGGTCAATTTGTCCGTTTTTTGCAGCATATCCTATTATAAACACACTTTACGAAAAGTCTGTAAATGAAAAAGATGATTGTGCCCCATATCTTGTTTATGATGACCTTGGCACAAAGAAGCCGTTGTCCTCAAAAGATTTGCAAAAGATTTACCGTGCCATTCTCGAACGGAAGTACAAAAATTATTGCCCGGCCGACTATGTCAAAAT
>SPCL01000174.1 GCA_004525335.1 Thermodesulfobacteriales bacterium | reverse complement strand
TTGTCGCAGTACGCCCGGTCGCCGACTTTGAGGTCCGCTTTTACACTATAGCAATCGTTTTGCGGCTGCGGGTTCAGAACTACGACCCTTAAGGGCTCGTTTTTCTGAGGGCATTTAAGCACAGGGGTCGTGCATTCGTACTTCATGCCCTCACCCTCCAAACCACCTATTTCGCCGTCTACAAGACAGCCTGTTAAAAATAATAGGGAAGAAAACAATAGACAGACCAGCAAACGCAAAGGAACGCTTCGGCTCTTCATCTGGAGACCCCCTTTAAGAAATTATCGCTATTAATATCTCACACAGCTTCATCTGCTTATTTCACAATAACGGATATTACGGCCTCCCCGCGGGAAGTCTCGTAGCCGGCCTTGGTGACCTCGATGCTGAAGACATAGTCGAGGTTTGCTTGATAAGCGCTTTTTGGCTGCGTATGCCATATTGCCTTGAACATCCCGTTGTTATCCGTGGAGCCGGTAATTTTAGTGGTGCCCACCACTTCGAAGAACCCTCCCCCGGTGGTTATTGTGACGCTTGCGCCTGGAACGGGTGATTTGCCGTCAGGAGTGAGTGCGGATACGGTTATCAGAGCGGACTTGCCCGCATCGACCTTATCAGGGGATACGGCTGCCTTGATGAGAATAGAGCCTGGCTTGGTTTTTGAGGCGGGGCCTGTCTTGACGGCGTAAAACCCAAAAGTTCTGCCGTGCCAGTACGTAGTGCCCGCCATTTTGCTTTTGTCCCAGCTAAAGATGTACCCGTCGAATTTTTGCTTGTTCTCCGGGAAATTCAGGTAGAAAGCCATGTGCTGTCCCTGCTGGTCTATTGCTTCGATCGTTCCGGTATTAGAGACACCCTTATCGTCTATGTATGAAACAGCATAGGTGCACAAGGCGGGTGCCGGGCATTTGGGCTCAAATATGACAAGCGTCCCGCGCCATCCGTCGTGGTTCATCTGATAAGTGCCAATCCAGTCGGTGGGTTTGATCTCGGAATAAGCTAAAGGGGGTAAAAGCAGGATTAAAACTGCTAATTTAACAAAGTGGAAAATTCTCATTCTTCTATCCCTCCCAGATCCACTCTCTATTAATACTATTCCTTTAACAATACTTCTTGCATATATTGTGCCATAGCTATATATCTATAACCTCCTGTATAAACAGACTATTTATTATTGTGCAATACGAGGGAGGTGTCAGATGTCAGATTGTCTGACACATTTGAAAGTATTCTTACCACAAAAACATAATTGATATTTGTTAGAATCAAGACAGCGGCCTGTTGCTCCGGTGCTCGAACCAGCGACCTCTGTGGCCACACTAACCAAACCGAGCTACACGCACCACAGATTTTTTGCAAGTTAGATAAAGAGTGGGAAATATTACTGTATTAAAACTGGTAGCGACATAACATAAGGCAGGGAGCTTACGAAAGAAGAATACTTTGCCGATGCAATAGGGGAAATACGGATCAGGGACGTGATGGGTTTGCTGGCTAACCGCTGGCAGATAGAAGAATGCAACTCCAACAATCCCACTACAATCGCATCGCATCTATAATCATACAAAGTAGTTAACAATTTAAGGAGGTTATGCATTTAGAGCGGGGCTCTCATAAGGCCTGTGTCGGTGGTTCGAATCCACCCGTCGCCACCAATCTTTATAGATACTTACGTTAGATCACAAATTTTCTTCGATGCTCTAGTCAGTGGATTTGTCAGTAAGTGAAGAGTAATTTGCTAAAATATCTGTATCATACACTCGGGATCAGGCGAGACGTTCTCTCTGCCGTGCCTGAGCACTTTAGCCACCGTGTTGATTAAATTGTTATGTCTTGTCCTTTTTGCGGAACCAAAAATATAATGCACCAATATAAAGACATGCTAATCCAACCAAAATCAGCCCTCCCCAAAATGAAACGGGCAAGAGGTATGACATGTTGCTGCCGTCTGTTGTAATAAGATATACCCACTCATCAAGGGCCAGGCTTAATCCAATGCCAAAAATAGCGGTTGCCAGGTTTAGAATTCGCCCAGAATTGGAAAATAAAATTAGAGGTATGCCTCCAATGGTGACTAATAGAAGCCCGGTATATAAGTGATGAATGTTATAACCGAGAAGGTTCAAATCGGCATTGGGGTAAAAAAAAAGCCAAACTCGTATTACCACAAAGGTAATCACTAAAGATGAAAGAAGTATTTTAGCTCGAGCTATATTTATTGAGGGCATAGCATATTTTACAATATAGACAGTTTAAATGAACTATAAATCAGCGAGCAGAGCCGCGTATACATTGTCGGTGGTTCAAATTCCCCGTACTCACCAATAATCATTTTGACTTTAGAATCTTAACTTTCCATTCGCCACTAGCGTTCATATCTAAAATATAATTCCCGCCTTTTTCCTGCTTGGAAGTACCTTTACCAGGACCCATTTGTTCCACAGCATAACCAAGGGGAATATTATCTGCAGTATTCATAAGGATTTGTAAATAATGACCCTTTGTTTCCCACTGAATTTCCCAGTTATCAGGAACTGTTATAGGACCCACACTAGCTGTCTCTGATCCGCTGAGTTCTTTAATGACTTCTTCAGCTCCAGCAGACACTAACAAGAACATCAACAATACTAATGGTAGGATGAATTTTTTCATTATCCCTCCTTCAAAATATAATTGTGCATAAAAATCTGCAGCCTTCTTATGCACCGCCATACTTCGAAAGTATCATAATCGGAAAATAATAACAAGTAGGTTCAAACTATTAAAAGAACTATACAATCCCATAAGCAAGCATGGCATTTGCCACTTTTACAAACCCCGCAATATTGGCGCCCTTAAAATAATCTATCTGCCCGTTTTTCTTCCCATATTCAACACATTGCTCGTGAATCCTTCTCATAATCACTCTGAGTCTTTCGTCTACTTCCTCGCGCGACCAGGCAAGCCCAAGCGCGTTCTGAGACATTTCAAGCCCCGATACGGTAACCCCTCCGGCATTTGCAGCTTTGCTTGGGGCATGGAGTATCCCGGCATCTTCAAAGATTTTCATCCCCTCAAACGCGGTCGGCATATTAGCGCCTTCACAGACCAGCTGGCAGCCGTTTCCGATTAACATTCGTGCATCATTCTCATATATCTCATTTTGAGTTGCGCAAGGAAAAGCAATATCGCAAGGCACGATCCAGGGTTTTTCGCCCGCATAGTATTCGCATCCATATTCTTCAGCATATTCAGATATACGGCCTCTACGCTCTTCCTTAAGCTCTTTAACAAAAGAAAGCTTTTCACTGTTAAGTCCTTTGGGATCATGTATAAAACCAGAGGAGTCGGAAAGCGTAGCCACATGTGCTCCTTCCTCAATGAGTTTTTCAGCAGTATAAATAGATACATTGCCTGAGCCCGAAACAAGACACCTTGTCCCTTCAAGAGACTGATCCTTGCTCTTTAACATTTCAGATGCAAAGTACACACATCCATAACCTGCAGCCTCTTTTCTTAGCAGGCTGCCCCCAAAACCAAGCCCCTTTCCTGTAAGGGCTCCGGTGAATTCATTTTGCAATTTCCTGTACTGGCCATACATAAACCCTATCTCTCTAGCCCCAACCCCTATATCACCAGCCGGAACATCAACATCTGCGCCTATATACCGGGACAGCTCAGTCATAAAAGACTGGCAAAACCTCATCACTTCGCGGTCCGACTTACCTTTGGGATCAAAATCCGAGCCGCCCTTGCCCCCGCCCATTGGAAGGGTTGTCAGGCTATTTTTAAAGATCTGCTCGAAACCAAGAAACTTTAAGATGCTTAAATTAACCGTGGGATGGAATCTAAGCCCGCCTTTATAAGGACCGATAGCATTATTAAACTGTATCCTGTAACCTCTGTTTATCTGTGGCCGGCCCTTGTCATCTTCCCAGCTCACTCTAAAAATGATAGTTCTATCAGGTTCAACCATTCTCTCTAGGATGCGAGCCTCTTCATATTGCGGATTCTTATTTATAAAAGGAATAATCTTGACAGCAATTTCCTTTACCGCTTGATGAAATTCTGTTTCACCCGGGTTTTTCGCGACAACTTCATCCATAAAGGTATTTAGTTCCATTATTTGTCCTTTTCTTAGTTTTGGTTTTAGTAACTTTGGAGCGCGTCCTTGAATTTCA
>SPCL01000055.1 GCA_004525335.1 Thermodesulfobacteriales bacterium | reverse complement strand
TGCTGTTCGAGCAGGCCGGAGTGCCGGGATACGGAGCATTATGATAACAGGCGATGCATCTCCCACCGCTTTAGCTATAGCTAAAAGCATTGGTATGCCCGCTAAAGATGCCATAACCGGTAAAGATCTCTCAGAAATGGATGATGAAGCATTACGCGGCGCACTGAAGAAAGAAGCTCTCTTTGCACGAACCACTCCCGAAGATAAACTCCGGATCGTGAATCTGCTACAGGGCATGGGGCATGTAGTAGGTATGACAGGAGACGGCGTTAATGATGCTCCCGCACTTAAAAAGGCAGATATAGGGATAGCTATGGGTCTTCGTGGAACTGAAGTTGCCAAAGGCGCATCGGATATGATTCTTACAGATGACAATTTTGCCTCAATCATAGGAGCAGTCGAGGAAGGACGCCGTCAGTATGACAATATTCAGAAATTCGTCCGCTACCTATTATCTTCCAACATGGGAGAGGTCTTCGCCATATTTGTAAATATCCTGCTGGGAGGTCCCCTTATTTTACTACCAGTCCAAATATTATGGATGAACCTTGTTACTGACGGTATGACGGCAGTAGCATTGGGTGTGGAGCCTCCTGAAGAAGGTATCATGGAACGCCCGCCGCGTGACCCCAAAGAGCCGATTCTCAATCGTAGCGGGATAACAAAGATTCTATTGATGGGAGGATATATGGGGGCTGCCACACTATGGATTTTTCATCATTATTTGACCAGCGGGCAGGAGGGGGCATTACTAAAGGCTCAAACCGTAGCTTTTACAGGTCTTATAGTATTGGAAAAAATGAATGTCTTCAATTTCCGATCTCTTAGAGCACCGCTTTCGGTTATAGGCTATTTCACAAATCCCTGGTTACTGATCGCTTGGGCCGGCACACTCGGGCTTCAGGTATGCGCGGTTTATATACCCTTCCTGCAAAGAGCATTACACACCACACCTCTGGCTTTGGAGGATTGGGGACTGATTTTCATTATTGCCCTTCCTGTTTTCATTATTTCCGAAGTATATAAATTGATACGATGGCAGAGCAGACGCAGCCAGAGAGAGGTAAGAGAAGCATAAAGCTCCTTAAGTGAATTAGAGTCTCAAAGTCGGCTAGTTAACATATTATCTTTTTAATTTGGCATGACTAATAGAACCCAATAAAAGGGGGTTCTGTTTATGATTTTTATAATTTCCTAGGCTTGAAATTGAAATTCCTCCAAATTGCTATTATGTTATCAAAGAAGTGGCTTCACATAATCCATACACCTTTATGGGGCTTTGATGCAAATAAAAAGAATTCTATGGGCAACAGACGGGTCAATTGAGGCAGAAGAAGCACTTAAATATGCAGTTTTACTGGCTAAAGAATATTCTGCCGAGATAGTTGGAATTTATATAAGCTCTACGAAAATAAAAAATCTATACTCGGACCTATACCTCTTAAGAAAGAAACTCTTCAACAACCTGGTCAAAACAGACGAACTCAATCTTGAAGCGAGATTTAATTCCATTAAATCAAAGCTGCGTTCTCAAGGATTGGATTTCACAAGTAATATCTTAAGAGGTGAAGCCAGCACGAGGATTATTAATTTTGCCCAAAGTGAGAAAGCTGACCTAATAGTTATGGGAACCAGGGGTCACGGATTGCTTGACAAGGTGCTTATAGGGAGCACAACTCTAAAAGTCCTTAAAAAATCTAAAATTCCTATCCTGGCTTTTAAGAGGAGAGAAAAAAAAAGACCGGGCATAAAGAACATACTTGTGCCTATTGATGTATACGAAAAAAAGGGCTCTGCACTTGAATACGCGACTGATTTAGCAACCGTAATCAACGCCAGAGTTTTTGTAGTCTACTCCATCCGCATGGTAGGACATCTTTATTCTATACCGAGTGTGCTAAACGAGCTTATCAGGGATTCTTCGAAAGAGCTTATTCAAAGAGTTGAAGAAATTAAAGTCAAACGCGGGCTTAATAGCAAGAAAGCCAGTGATTTAAGAATTAAAACAAAGGTGCTGCATGGTATAAACCCCGCTGTAGCAATTACCGATTATGCGTTGGCAAGAAATATTGACCTGATTGTTATAAATACCCACTCGAGAGGCGGAATCAAGAAGCTTGTTCTCGGAAGCACCGCGGAAAATGTTATCCAATCCTCCCATTGCTCAACCCTCGTCATACGACCTTAGAGGAAAACTTACTTAGCCAGCGGTGCTTAAAAGTGACTTAGTATCTTTCTATGTCCTAGACTCTTACAAACTTGCCGGTCTCTATAATTTCCGAGGAATTAATTCCCTAACTATTTTAGAGGTTTATACAAAACACATATTGTGGCACATATCTTGCAATGTATTCAGGTAGCTGAAGAAATAAAAAATTATAACGCAAGGAGAAATTAGATATGAGTTTAAGGAATATGTGCCGAAAGGACGTTGTATCCGTAAAACCCGGAACCATGGTAAATGAAGTAGTAAGGCTTATGGAAGAAAAGAACATTGGAAGTGTAGTAGTCCAAAATGCTATAGCGAGCGGTGAAAAGGAAAAATTTGGCATCGTTACAGACAGAGACATTGCTCTAAGAGTCGTTGGTAAGAACTTAGACCCGGCAAAGACACCAATCGATGACGTAATGACGCAAAATATTGTGTTGATTCTTAGTGAAAATCTGGGATTATTGGAAGCCCTTGAGCAGGTTCGCAAGAGTGCTGTCAGGAGGTTTCCAGTAGTTGATGTCGATGGAAACTTAACAGGAATAATTACGCTTGACGATATAATTATACTTTTAGGCAAAGAGATGGCTGATGTAGCTCGCATAATCGAGAACGAAGGACCTTTATTGTAAGACCGTCTTCTCTTTAGTGGGCTTAGAACCTATAGAGTATGACGCAAAGGAGCTTGAAGTTGCCGCTGAAGAAAGCATGCACAGCGAAGAGCCTACAAAACAGGGTGGCATATGATACAGATAATAATATTGTTATGCAATCTCATACTGCCTATCTATTATTTTTTTCCACATATAGGGCATTTCATCAAGCATCTCTTCAGCAATTCGTCTGATAGCCTTCCCGTTAAAGTCTTTTCCTTTAACTTGAATATCTAAAACCAAAGGCTTGTTTATTGGCTTGCCGATTTGTGAGACAATATGCGCATAGACTTGTTCTGCGTGTTGCTCCTCTACTATTTTCTTGCATAAATCAATGGCAAACAGATTGTAGATCTTACCGACATGGCTTATAGGGTTCTTCCCGGCTACGGCCTCTAAGGTCATCGGCCTATACGGGGTTATCAAGCCATTTGCTCTATTCCCTCTTCCTACTTGGCCATCATCACCTCCCTCAGCGCTTGTTCCGGTGACTGTCAGATATATGCTTTCCCTTTCGTAGCTGTCAGCGGTGTTAATATCAAATTTCATGTTCGCTCCGACCCACTTTTGTTCAACCAAAATTTCTCTAATATTCTTGATCTTATGAATATAATCTTCGAGGGAAAAGATATATTTATCCACAGTCGCTATCGCGACAGTAAGTCTTATTTCTTCTTTATTTCTTATACCCATGACCTTTACATCTTCCCCGACAAAGGGGTAACTCCTTTTAATCTCCGGGCTGTTTAAGAATTTCTCAGTTTCATATACAGTTTTCTCAAGTGTATCGAGGGGATAAAATCCGGCCCCTGCGGAAGTATCGTTTGATAACGGCACCTCTCCCTTGCTGAATCTACTAAATAGCTCAATCAATTCTCCGCTACCGGGTCCTATCTTGGAATTTACAACTACTTGATCCTCAAGGTTAAGATGTTTTATTTGCTGCCTTAGAAACTTTTGAGCGGCTTCTACGGCTATCTCATCGATAGGCAGAATTTTGGCGCCCTTGCTCTTTATCGCTCTCCCAGCGATAGTAATCTCAATCGGTTTAACTATCTTTCCACCATGATAAGCCGGTTCCGTCATTCCTCCCACAAGTAAAGCTTTATCGACGTTATGATGCATTATCGATCCGAATTCCTCGATATAGTATTTGCTAAGCGCTATTGAGATCTCCTCGGCAATGCAGTCGCAAATTGTATCGGGATGCCCCTTTCCTTTTCTCTCTACAATTTCAATATCATGCTCGTACGGCAGATTAGATTTAAGTGGGCTGATAAGAATATTTTTCTTCATAATGATCTTCAAAGCAGTCCTTATCCAAGTAGTATAGCTATTATTGCGATAACTATACCATGAAGGGGTATTAGTGTGAGCGAGAGGAGAAGAAGATGATAACAGTTCCCGTCAAGTATCTAGATCATAGAGTATGACATTATTGTAAATAATGTTTATAATATATAAATGCCTCAAGAAATTTCATATGTAGGTGCTCTATTAGAGAAAAATCTGGTCTTTGTTTCTAATAGTTATAATGTTGTTCAGGAGGTATCATAATGCAGTTTCTAATAACCCAAATTCATGATCCCCAAGATTGTCCCAAGGACGTAGGGGGTTTTAAAAAAGTATTTATCAAGGAAAATGTGGATGGTCTTACAATAAACAATATTTATATCGAGCACGGGTCGCATACTATTATTTACGTAGTTGAGACTGATAACTACGAAAAAGTAGTCGAGTTTCTGGAGCCCGGAATGTTAAAATGCACCTCAACCATATTCCCTGTTTCTTCTCTATCTGTTTCTGAGATTTTGAAGAAGTAATACCAGATCTTATTTGGTATTGTTTATAAAGAAGTTTCTGAGCTGATCTGCCCCAATAGATAGGTTCGTAGTTTAAATTAGATTCCTGACTAAAAACCCTGTACACAATAGTTCAAGAAGGCTAGGCAGCATTGCATATTTGCTCAAACCAACTTAAACCTAGTTTGAGAAAAGGGAGCAGTACACGCAACCTATGTTTATCCTTTAAATTAAGCTCCGAATATAGTTGCCCCCTCTGTCCGATTATTCGACATAAGACAACATTTCTATTCTCAAATCACATATTTATATACGGAACATCTGCTAAATACTATATTAATAGTTCTGGCATACTTTATGCACCTAAGTTGTAATAAAGGGGTATTTAGTGCCTGTTAGAGTATTTCTATCAGATTCTAATTGAGGAAGGATTAAGAGATGGAGTTCGTTTTATTGACGTCGTTATGTTTTCTTCTGCTGGCCACCGTTAATACACATGGGGATGATAACGGGATTTATTCTGAGCAGCGCCGGGAAATGGTTGAGAATCAACTTGTTCCAAGAGGGATTTCTGATTCAAGAGTAATAGAGGCTATGCTGAAAATCCCCAGGCATAAGTTCTTGCCTGATTATCTCGGAGATTATGCTTATAGCGATGGCCCTCTGCCGATAGGCATGGGGCAGACCATATCTCAGCCCTATATTGTGGCGTATATGACCGAGCTTCTAACCCTAAACAAGGGAGACAAAGTATTAGAAATAGGGACAGGTTCGGGCTACCAGGCTGCTATACTTGCTGAGATCGGTTGTGATGTATATACAATAGAGATAGTCGAAATCTTGACATTAAGAGCCAAAAAAGTTTTACAAAGTCTGAGCTATAAAAATATTCACTTTAAAGTAGACGACGGCTACATGGGTTGGGAGGAAAACGCTCCCTACGATGCGATATTAGTAACGGCAGCTCCGCCTGAAATCCCTGAGCCTTTGACAGAGCAGCTTAGGGAAGGCGGGAAAATGGTGATCCCCGTCGGAGACTATATTCAAGAACTGATTCTGATTACTAAGAAAAAAGAGGGGCTGGAGGAAAAAAGGGTAACGCCGGTCCGCTTTGTTCCCATGGCTGGAGAAGCACAAAGACATCATAAATAATACGTGGCTAAAACCAGAGGAATGAGGATTAAAACTATAACGGGGGGGGGTAGGACAAAATGAGTGTCCTAAACAAATTAAAAGAGTCTCTGGATGAAAAGAACATCAAATATATAAGTATCTACCACTCTCCTGCCTATACGGGACAGGAGCTGGCTGAATCCGTTCACATCTCCGGCAAGGAGATAGCCAAGACGGTAATTCTTAAAGCTGGAGGCGGTTATATGATGGCTGTTCTCCCTGCTTCGAGAAAGATCAACTTTGATTATCTCGAAGAACAGATTGCCGCTAAAGGATGTCGATTAGCTGAAGAAGATGAAATTAAAAATCTATTCCCGGACTGCGAGGTGGGGGCTATGCCGCCTTTTGGAAATATATATGATATGCCAGTTTATGCAGCCTCGGCTTTATCGGAAGATGAAGAAATCGTTTTCAACGCCGGGACTCATACGGACGCGATAAGAATGGGTTATAATGATTATATCAGATTAGTAGATCCCCATGTAATTAATTTTTCTGAACCTGTTAATTAAAACAGTGTTTAGTATAAGAAATGTGAGGTGAGAGTAAATGAGACGAATATTAGTTGCCACTATGTCTATACTACTTATATCGTTTATCCTGACGTGGCCTAGTCCCTCAGGTGCTGAGAAAGTCCACACGGTTAAGCTTACAAAGGGTCAAGTGATTGTGAAAAAGGAAAGGCCAAACGAGTTTACAGCTTATATGCTTTCAGAGAGCGGGAGCGGTGGAATTCTTGTGACGCCGTCTGAAAATCCTAGTTTTGGAAACATCCTGTCCGTATATGCCAAGGAAAAAAAGGAGCTTCCTGACATAGGCTACCCCGGGGGCACAAAATCGGGGATAGAGCTAAGAGTAATCTTTGAGGATGACATATCTAATCTTCCAGAGGACGCCTGGATCACGTTTAATATTTACCAGTCAGGCGCTATAGGGATATGTTCTTATAACAAGAGCTCCGTAATTTGCGGACCCGAAAAGCAATCTATGAACAATCAGTGAATACTAAGACATCTAATCGTTAATTATACTAATTAGGAGGCAGCATATGGATCTTAAAGAACGCATTGACAAATTGTTGGAGTACCACAATGATGAGTACCCCATTACTTCTCTTTATCTTAAATTGGGCCCGCGTGATAGGGGAAACTTTAAGTATAAAACGACTCTAAAGAATCTCATCAAGAAGCAGAGAGTTAACCTTAATAAAAGAAATATAGGCGAATCTGCTATAGAATCGGTAGAACTGGACTTTAAGAAAATTATTAATCTTGTTGATGACACCGATGAGCTTACAGAATGTAGAGGAGTTTGCATTTTTTCCGCAACTAGAAGTAATATTTGGGAAGTTTTCAAGCTTCCGCAGGTTTACCGTAATCAGCTCACAGTTGATCGCTCTCCAATTTTAGGACAGCTTATAAACATAAATAATGACTATAGTAACATCGCCACTGTAATCATAGACAGAAAAAAGGCCAGAATTTTCAGGCAGGATCCTGACGGGAGTCATGAAATTCTTGATTTTTTCTATCCGGGAGCATCAAGGACTACAAAATTTAAGTCAACCGAAGGCAAATTCAAGCAGAAATTGGCACCGGGAACCGGCACGGGCAACCGCGTTCAGGGTTATGGTGAGCACGGCTTTCACAGAACAATTGAAAATGAGATACATCAGCACTACAAATATATAGCCGATAAAGTATTTGCTTATTTCAACCAGAATAAATTCAATTTGTTAGTGCTAGGAGGTACTGATAAAAATATTCCTGAATTCTCTCATCACCTCCATTCTTATCTCCGGGAAAGACTAGCCGGAACGATTACAGCAGACGTGAATAAAATCAAGCCTTACCAGGTTACCGAAGCAACTCTTGACGCTTTAGAAATATCTAAAGCAGACAAAGAAAAGAAGCTTTTAAGTGAATTTGAAGAAAAACTCAACTCGAGATATGCAGTAAACGGAGTCAAATCCACTTTGAAAGCGCTTTCCAGAGGACAAATAAAAATACTACTTGTGTCAGAGGGCTTTAGCGTCCCCGGTTTTATTTGTCCTGATACAGGGGTCTTGGCGTTAGAGAAGAAAAAGGGTCTATGTCCGGAAGGAGTTGAGCCAGTAGCGGTTGTTGATGTTGTGGATGACGCAATGGAAGAGGCTTTTAGACAAAAGGTGGAGATTGAAATTCTATTTAAGAAAAAAGTCTCTAAAAAAATAGACGGGATTGGTGCCATTTTGAGATTTAAGCCATAGAATGGTTATGATGAAAACAAGTTTATGTAAGTGAAATATATTTCAACAACTTACAAGAAAGCAGGTTAAAACACTTATGCCGCTAAGAGTCTACATTCGATTAATTTTATATATTTTATTTGTAGCTGCGACTCTCTTTTTCTCGGCTGGGCGTCTTGACTGGACGGCAGCGGGGGTGTTTCTGGGCGTCTATATAGCGATTATCTTAATATCCCTTGTTTTCATTGACCCTGAGTTAATAGAAGAGCGAAGTCATATAGGGCCCGGGGCCAAAAGATGGGACTTAGTATTGGCTAGTCTAGTAGTCGTCTTTTTATTCCCGGCTACGTTTATCGTTGCAGGGCTTGACGCAGGGCGTTTTAATTGGTCGCCGCCTTTTCCGATTTGGGTGCAACTGTTGGCTCTTCTAGTATTCATCCTGGGAAGTGCCATCCCATCATGGGCTATGGCAACGAACAAGTTCTTCTCAACGGTTGTAAGGATTCAGAAAGAACGAGGCCATTATGTAGTAACCGGTGGCCCTTACAAGTATGTGCGCCACCCCGGCTACACCGGAGCGATAGTGGTATCAATTTCTATCCCACTACTATTAGGGTCACTCTGGGCGCTCATTCCAGCGCTGATCGGGGATTGTATTCTGGTCGTGCGTACTGTACTTGAAGATAATACTCTAAAGAAGGAGCTGGATGGATATAAGGATTATGCTAATCGAGTGCGTTACCGCCTGCTGCCTGGTATCTGGTAATAAATTGCACCCGCCAGATTCATGGATATGATAGGTTTGCTTGGAGTCTTCATTCCCATGTACTTATCTTAAAGAAATTATAATGACCGAAAAAGCATAACTGCTCAAGACTGTGCAGCGGTAATACTCTTTCGAAAGCGATACAAAGCTGCTGTAAAGAACATCGCACCTATAAAAAATATCTTAGCAAAATCCCACCATACTACATCAATACCCGCGTCACGAAACAGAACCGCCTGCGCGAAGCTTACAAAATGGGTTGAGGGTGAGAAGTACATGATGTACCTGAGTACTGTTGGCATGCTATCCATTGGAGTGTAGACGCCAGAGAGCATCATCATAACCAGGAAAACCGGTATCGCAAGGAGACCGAACTGTGGCATTGACCGCGCAATAGTTGCTAAGAGTATTCCAAGCGAGGTAACTGAGAAAAGAAAAACTATGGTGCCAGCTATAAATAGAGGGATTGAACCTGAAATTGGCACTTCTAGTAATCCTTGTACAACTATATACAGAGAGAAAATGACGGCAACTAATACAACAAGCCCGTTTGCCCATATTTTGGCAAGCATTATTTCAAAAGGTCTGAGAGGCATTACGAGCAGGTGTTCAATTGTACCGTGTTCCCGCTCCCTTATCACTGCGGCCCCTGTGAGAATTATTGCAAGTATAGTAATGTTGTTTACAATTTCCATTACGCTTTGAAACCAAGCGGCTTCCAGGTTGGGATTGAATCTTGACCTTATGACAATACCTGCCGCTTCCACTTGGTCCCCTCGATTTAGAAACTCTACGAGTTCCTCAGATATAACATTCTGAATATAACCGGCTCCCCTGCCGGCAATACTCATTGCCGTAGCATCTACGTTAATCTGTATTTCCGGCTGGTCACCAGCCAGTAAATCCTTTTGGAAGTCAGGCGGTATATCTATAACAAAACTGTATAGCCCCCTATCCATAGCTTGATCAATCTCATTCACAGAAAGCAAATCGGGATCTTTAAAATATGGTTCGAGCAACGAGTCATGAATTCGGTTTGAGATAATAGATCTATCCTCATCAACTATAGCGATTGAGGCATTCTCAACATCAGTATTGCCACTCTGGGCACCTTCATACACCCCGAAAGTGAAAAAATAGACGATTAAGAAAACCAAAAAAAGATCATAGCGTAAGCTGAATAGCTCCTTTATGCCCAGTCTGTATATGTTATCAATTCGCTTCTTCATTTTTAGCTCTCCTGAGCTTTTAATAGTAATAAGCTAATGGTCAGATAAGAGATTACGATCGCAAACAGGGCAAAATAGTTCATACTCAGATCACTAAAGCTGAGCGCTTTGGTGAAAGTTCCCATGCTGATCTGCTGAAAATAACCGTAAGGAAACATGAGTCCTATTGCCTTTGCTTCACCGGATAATGATGATACCGGGGTAAGGTAGCCCGAGAAGTTAATAGCAGGGGTGACGGTAATAATAGCAGTTGCGAATATCGCAGCTATCTGGGTCTTTACGAAAGTTGAGAACATTATGCCAAATCCCGTAGTAGCCACGACATAAAAAAGCGCACCGAGAGTAAGTGCGGCAAAGCTTCCTTTGACTGGAACCTTAAACAGGAAAATGGCCAAAAGCACTAGCGTGGCGAAGTTGACCATTGCCAGCACTGCATATGGAGCTTGTTTGCCCAGCAGGAACTCCAATTTTGTTACTGGCGTGGCATAAAAATTTGTGATTGAACCAAGCTCTTTCTCTCGAACTACACCAAGTGAGGTCATCATAGCAGGAATAAAGACCAGAATTATCATGATTGTTCCCGGCACCATTGCAAATACACTTTTAAAATCCTGATTATACCGAAACCGCGTCTCTATATTGGCTGCTGAAATAGCGAGCGTCTCTCCCGTGTTTTCAAGTGCATATTGTTCCAAGTACTCTCGGTGAACTCCTTGTACATAACCACGGCTGGTCTCAGCTCTGTAAGGCATTGCACCGTCTAGCCAAACACCAATCTTAGCTTCTGCCCCGCTCTTTAAGTCTCTTCCAAAATTTGGAGGCATTTCCACTGCGAGTCTTAACTCTCCGCTTCTAAGTCTCCGCTCTAAGTCTTCATAGCTGTACAGCGGCGGTCTTTCCTCGAAATAGCGTGAACCGGAAAAGTTCTCAAGATAGCTCCGACTTTCAGGCGTCTGATCACGGTCTAGCACAGCGTAAGGAAGATTTTCCACATCAAAAGTTATCCCGTATCCAAATACTATCAGCAACAAGATCGGTCCGAACAAAGCAAATGCCAGGCGGATCGGGTCACGTTTGATTTCCATTGATTCACGACGTGTATATGCCCACATACGCCGGAAATTGAATCCGAGATCGTTGTACCAGCTTTCAGATGGAGCATCTACAGGAGTGTTTTCTTGTTTTGAAAATTTAGGCTCCGAAGCTTCAGTAATCTCATCCCCAGCTCCTTCAAGATAAGAGATGAAGGCTTCTTCCAGGTTGGAGGCCCCTTTTTTTTCTACCAACGAGTCAGGGCTACCCTCGGCAAGCACCTTGCCGGCGTGCATGAGTGAAATGCGGTCACAACGCTCACCTTCGTTCATAAAATGTGTCGATATGAATATGGTTACACCTTCTTCTCTTGAAAGCTCAATTAAGATCTCCCAAAAACTGTCCCTGGCGATCGGGTCAACGCCTGAAGTTGGTTCATCTAGGATCAACATCTCAGGTTTGTGGATTACCGCTACTGCGAGTGAAAGCCGCTGACGAATTCCAAGCGGCAGCTTTCCAGGGAGCTCATCCTCCTCTCCTTCGAGACCGAAACGCTCTATCATCTCGTATACCCTTCCCGGAATCTCGTCCTTTGGAAGATGGAACAACCTGGCGTGGAGTTCCAGGTTCTGTCTAACGGTTAGCTCATTATAAAGCGAGAAGGCCTGAGACATGTAGCCGACACGTTTTCTAGTCTCGATATCCTTAGTGTCGACTTTTTTCCCGAATAGCGACGCCTCTCCCTCAGAAGCCGGGAGTAGCCCTGTAAGCATCTTCATTGTAGTTGTTTTTCCGCAGCCGTTTGAGCCCAGAAACCCGAAGATCTCACCCTGCTCAATACGAAAGCTGACATGATCCACAGCAGTAAAGCTGCCAAATCGTTTAGTAAGACCCTCCGCCTTTATTGCTGTCTTCCCATTCAAAGATCTCCGGGGAGGGATAACCAATTTTCTATGATTTTGATATTCTTTTTCCGGTAGCAGATGAATAAACGCCTCTTCTAGGCTGCCTGAGCCGTTTTGTGATCTTATCTCTTTAGGATTTCCAGTTGCCAAAACCTGCCCATCATTCATTACAACGAGCCAATCAAAACTCTCTGCCTCTTCCATATATGCGGTTGCGATTAGAACACTCATCCCTTCGCGCCGGGAGCGGATGATCTCTATGA
>SPCL01000094.1 GCA_004525335.1 Thermodesulfobacteriales bacterium | reverse complement strand
CCTTAGGGTTGTCTGAGCCAATTGAGATGTTGCATAGAGAAAATTTTCAACCTGTATGACTGCTTTAATCGGGTCTACAACACGGAAATAAACGACCGCATTTACCTTTACCGAGACATTGTCTCTGGTAATTACATCCTGGGGCGGCACGTCCATTGTAATAAGACGCAGGCTCATTTTGGTCATTTTATCAACCATAGGAATAATCCATTTAAACCCCGGGCCTTTAAGACCTACGATTCTTCCTAACCTAAAAACCACTCCCCTCTCGTATTCGTTTAATATTCTTATTCCGGATAAGATAAAAAGAGCAATGATTCCTACAAATATGATTACCGGTGAAAACATTTTGCTGCCTCCTGTTAGTCTAAATTTATACTTTTTCTACCTTTAGTTTGAAGCCTTTTTTAGATTCTACAACTTTTATTTTATCACCCTTATTAATAGCACTGTCGCTCTCAGCGTCCCAGTATTCGCCCATTATAAAGACTTTACCTGTTTCAGCAATATCTGATGCCGCTTCTCCCGTCTCCCCTATTATGCCTTCCATACCGACTAGAGGTTTTAAGTATTGAGCCTTTATTAAATAAAAAAGCACATATCCAAAAAAGAGCGCAATTGCAGCGGTTGATGCAATGACAACTCCATACCCTACCCTAATATCTGAATCCGGAGTATCAAAAAGAAGCAGTGCTCCGAGCGCAAAACTGATAACTCCACCTGTAGTTAGTAACCCATAGCTAGTGACGTATACCTCTGTTATAAAAAGAGCTAAGGCCAAAAGCAGTAAAACGACGCCTGCGTAGTTAAACGGCAAGATTTGAAATGATACAAAGCCCATCATGAGGCATATAACACCTGCCGCTCCAGGGAAAATAAGACCCGGGTTATAGAACTCAAGTAATATTCCTAGTGAGCCTAAAGATAGTAGCAAAAATGCTATATCAGGTGTGCTTAGTATATCTATTAATTTTTGCTTAAGGCTCATTTCAACCCTTTGTATATTAGCGCCTTTAGTTTGAAGGGTTATCTCTCCTTGGGGGACTTTTACTTTCATCCCGTTAATTTGCGTTTGGAGATCTTCTAAGCTAGGAGATATTATATCTATTACTTTTATTTCCAAAGCTTCTGTAGCAGTAATAGAATCACTGTTTCTTACTGCATCAATTGCCCACTCTACATTACGGCCTCTGTGCTCTGCGATACTCTCTATAAACGACGAAGCATAGTTCTCTATCTTCTGACCCATTATATCTTGATCTGATTTCTCTTCAGACTCTTTGCTTTTCTCACCTTTAATGTCCTTTATAGGATCCTGCTCTTTTTTCTCCGGTTGTTTCCCTCCAGGTGCCAAGGACACGGGATGAGCTGCTCCAATACTTGTTCCGGGCGCCATTGCTGCAATATTCGCAGCTAGCGTAATGAATACTCCGGCAGAGGTCGCGGAAGCTCCGCTTGGAGATACATAAACAACAACAGGTATCGGGGAGTTAAGAAGAAGTTTGACAATTTCCTTTGTTGAAGAAAGCAGACCCCCAGGGGTGTCTAAAAGAATGAATAGAGCCTCAGCAGAATTTGTTTCTGCCTCTTGAAGACCTGCTCTTATATAATCCAGAGTCGCTGGATTAATAGTTCCGTTTATTTCAATCAGCACTATCTCATTTGTTGATAGCGGCTCTTGTGTTTTGTCTATATTTTGTTGAACTAAAGAAGTGGTTTCTTCGTTTTTGTTATTAGTATCCGCGTAGCTTATGTAGAAGCTAAGAAATGAAAAAATAATTAACAAAACTGATAGCGCTCGTAGCATTGTTGTGGCTCCAAAAGAAGTTTAGCTTTCCCCCGGACAATCCGCAAGCACTATCAATTGTGGTATATGATTTCATATTCGAGTAATTACTCAACAAGATCTTGTAATTCTTTAAGCTCTGATTATAATTTCCCCCTATGGCTACTGAAATTAAATATACAGAGAAAGAACTTAAACAGCCCGATGAGTTCAATAAAATAGTTAAACGGGTAATTGATTTTACTGCGGATCATGCAAAAAAGATGCTAATAGCTATAGCTGTTGTTATAGTTTTATTAGTGGGCGGTTTTTTTGTTAATTCCAGCTCACAGAAAAAAGGCCTTGAAGCAAATAATTCTTTTGATAATGCATTTTCTCTATTTGAGGTTGGAGACAGTGAAGGTGCGCTTGAGGGTTTTTTAGCTACTGTAGAACAATATCCTAATCAAGGGATATCAAACATTGCTTTATACTACGCAGCTATAATAAATTTTAACAACAGCAATTATGAAGAATCGGTCAATTTGCTAAACCGTTTTGAGACTAACAAAGCAAATGAACCTATGTTGATTGAATCAGCAATTCTTACTCAAGGACTTGCATATTTTAATCAGAATGAATGGCAGAAAGCCATAGACTACTTTTCTAAAATAACAGATCCGACGAGTCCATATGTAAGAAAGGCAAAGCTCCATACGGCTTTATCATATGAGAAACTTGGTGATACGGATCGGGCAAAGTCCATCTTTGATCAAATATCTCAGAACGAAGCGGCTTTTAATCCTGGACTATCTTCAGTAAGCCAAACACCTTCTAACTAAATATAATATTCTTATTTAAAACAATTCTGGTTATAAATGGGGATTGTTTTAGTTAAATGAGGGGCGGTTATATGAATTTTGGTTTGAGTATTTAAACAGGTTTTAGTTTTGATTCTAGAAGAATTTTTAGCCTATTTCTAATTTCCGGAGTAACGAAGGGTTTATCTTTAAGTTTGCCTGTAATTTCAAGCATTCTTCTGTATGTACTAACAAACGCCATGCATTCCGGACAGTCTCCTGTATGTTTCTCAAGCTCTTTTAGAGTCTCCAGATCCAATTCGCTGTCAATATAATCCATGATGTTTTCTACTACGTCTTTGCATATAAACATATTTTATTTTCTCCATTCGTGGAAATAGTCTGATAGTTTATCACGTAAAAAAAGTCTTGCTCTGTGAAGCCTTGATTTAACTGCGGGTATTGAAATCTCAAGAATCTCTGATACCTCTTCATTTGATAGACCTTCTATATCGCTTAGATGAAAAACTGTTCTATACGACTCAGGCAGCTCATTAATAGCCTTCTCAATGATTATGAGGGCTTCTTTATTGAAAATGATAATATCAGGCCTAGAGCTCCAGTCCTTATACATAATTCTACCCATAAGAGTTCCTTTTTCATCATATGGGGAATAGTTCTCAAGACTGATATTGTTTTCATGCTTTTTTTGTGAGCGTAAGTACATATAGCTCGCATTTACCGTTACTCTGTAAAGCCAACTTGAGAATTTAGACTCACCACGAAACATATCTAATTTCTTAGCCAAAGTAAGAAATACTTCTTGGAATACCTCTTCAGCGTCACTTGCGTTTCTGGTAATTCTAAGAGCAAAGCCATAAATCCTGTCTGAATATCTGTTAACAATTTCATCAAATGAAGCCTCGTCCCGCGTTTGTGTATATCTTCTAATGAGTTCATCATCAGATATTCTAGTTATTTGCTCATTGTCATTGGTTGCAATAACACTGATCAGCTTTTTAATGAACCCAATTTCCATTTTCCCCTCTCAAATGTCTAAAAAATAGTGGGCAAGTATTTTAAGCTTATATAGAAGTATTTTTGATTATAATTCTACAGTATAAGATGTTTCTAATTGTTAGAAGGTTCAGAATTGCAAATATATTTTTTTGAGAGTTGAAAAACTCGGTTCTGATTTGGGACGAAAACCCCTTCTTTATGATTTCTGACTTGTATAAGTACTTTGTCCGATACGCAGGCGAATGTAATGACCCTTGATTCTGATTCTTTAAGCCCCATTAGTTCAGGGCGGATAGAGGATATATGTACAAATATGGTGCCGTCATATTTCTCTTTTTCTACAATATTATTCATTACACCGTGCGGTATATGGAGGTGCCCGGAGAGCCAAATATCTACTTGGTAATCTTTTAATACCTCTGTGAACCTTTGGGAATTAATAACTTGCCTATCCGTAAAAGATGAAAATGGAATTCCGCTATCTTCAAGCGGAGCGTGAGTTGTGACAACAATAATTTTATCCTGGTTATTTATAACAATATCCTTCCACCACTCAAAAGTTTCATCAGATATTTCGGTTGCTTTTCCCCTCTCAGAATCAGACATAAAAATGAAGAGGATATTACCTTTCACAATTGAGTAATTAACCTCTTCTCTTAGCTTTTCTCTAAAGAGCTTTCCCATATCAGTCTTTAAATCATGGTTGCCTATGATCTCATACCACTCTTTTATATATGAGTTGTTTCTTGTACGTACGTACCAATCAAAAGATTCTTCTGTTGTTTCGTTTACTATATCTCCGGCAACCAGAGCCATGTCTATATTTGAAACATTGTCATTCATATCTGTAATGGCGATTTCAAAAGCTTCTTCATGTCCTCTGTTGGTGGGCTGAATATCAGCGAGCGCCCAGAGGGTTAAAGTGTTCTCAGAGTTAAACCAGTTGGCTTGCGTGTACTCATCACCTGATGAATAACCTACGTAGCAAGAAGATTGTATAAGGAAAAATAGTAATGTAAGTAGTTTTAAAATAGTTGGCATAATGGATAAAAAGCTTAAGCGTTGGTTATTTCTGCAACCCCGATTGCCTCTTCATTTACTACGTCGTTTATTCTAATCAGCACTTCGTCACCAATATTGAAAGCGTCTGTGTCGAACCTGACCGGTATGTAGTTAGGTGTCGTGCCTTTAGATCCTCTTTCTATTAAGACGGGGAACGTTCTTCCTATGAACTGCTTGAAAAATGCAGTTTTTTTCTTGCTGCCGAGCTCTCTCAACCTCTTGCTTCTCTCTTTAACTTCGCTTGGATGAATTTGCTCAGGCATTACTGCAGCCGGGGTCATTTTTCTCTTAGAATAAGGAAATACATGGAAGTATGTAAGGGCTGAATCTCTAGCGATCTCGTAAGTGTTTAGAAATTCTTCTTCAGTCTCTGCTGGAAATCCGACCATAATATCTGATCCTATTGCAGCATCAGGCATTCTTTCTCTTATTTTGTCGGTAAGGTCGAGAAACTTCTCAGGACCGTATCTTCTTCTCATTCTTTTAAGCACATCCTGATCCCCGCTTTGAAGAGCAATATGGAACTGAGGGCAAATAGTTTGTGAATCGGCGATGAAATCTATAAGATCTAATTCGGTGTCCGCCGGATCCAAAGATGTTAGCCTAACTCGGTTTACTATTTTTTCTTTTTCTATTTCTCTTAAAAGTTCAAAAAAGTTGGTACCTATTTCTCTTCCGTAACTAGCAATATGAACCCCTGTTAATACTATTTCTTTGTAACCGGAATGAGCTAGTTTCTCCATACGATTTAGGATTTCAGCAATTTCCAGACTGCGGGAACGTCCTCTTGCGCGGGGAATAATGCAAAATGTGCAAGCGTAGTTGCAGCCGTCCTGTACTTTGAGAAATGCTCTGGTTCTTCCTGGGAATATTTCTATATCAGGAGATTCAAATCCTTTCTTTTTCTCTTTAAAAATGTCGGATATAAAGACCTTGGGTTCTTCCTGTCGTTTGCCTTCCCTTATTATTTTTAATAGGGATGAGAACTTATGCGAGTTGCCGATTACATAATCCACACCATGTACTTCTTTAAGCTCTTGAGGGGATACTTGTGCATAACAGCCTGTTACAACAACCACCCCGTTAGGGTTAGCGCGTTTGGCGCGGTTGATATAGTTTCTAGCTTCTGCGTCAGCTTTATGAGTGACAGTGCAAGTATCTATTACATATACATCTGCTTTATCAGAAAATGGAACTCTCCGGTACTTACTTTTGGGTAGTTGATTTAAGATCACTGCTGTGTCGTATTGATTTACTTTACAGCCTAAGGTTACAATCGATATACTTTTCATCTTTATAGCATCCTATTTATCCACCCACCACCTAAGACTTTCTTGTCTTGATAGAGGACTACTGCCTGGCCTGGTGTAATTGCGCGCTGTGGATTTATGAATTCAATCTCTGCTTGTGTATCTGACTTCATTGTAACTATAGCATCATCCTCGCGGTGTCTATTTCTTATCTTTGCTTTAACTTCAAAAGGTTCTTCAGAATTTAATTCTATTTGGTTGTTAGTTTGTACCCATGAAATATTTTCAGCTAGTAACTTGTTGCTGTAGATTTTATCTTCTTCCCCGACGATTACTCGATTTTCCTTAGGTTCTATCCCCACTACATACATAGGTTTTCCTGTTGCAATCCCAAGCCCTCTTCTCTGTCCAATGGTGAAGGAATAGATGCCCCTATGTTTGCCCAGAACCTCTCCTTCTACATTTACAATATCGCCTTCTCTTTCCGTAAAGGCTGATTGGCTGATTAAATAATCTCTGTAATTGTCAGAAGGGACAAAACAAACACCCGTGCTGTCGGGTTTCTCTGCTAATTTTATATTTAAACTTCTGGCCAATTCTCTAACCTCATCTTTCTTTAACGAACCCAGTGGAAACATGAGCTTGCTTAATTCTTTCTGTTTTAAGGTGTAGAGAAAGTAAGTTTGGTCTTTATTCTCATCATCCGCTTTGTTTAAAGAATATGTGCCGTCTCCATTTGTAATCTTAGCGTAATGCCCGGTTGCTAAATAATCAGCCCCAAGCTCCATAGCTCGTTTTAGGAGTAGATCAAATTTTACATACTGGTTACAGAGCACGCATGGTATCGGTGTTTTTCCCGATTCATATTTTGCTACATAATCTTTGAGCACAAGTTCTTTAAAAGAATCAATAAAGTTTACTACGTAGTGCGGTATGTCTAATTCCTGGGCTACTCTTCTCGCGTCTATTACATGATCAAGCGAACAGCACCCGCCTTCGGCGTCTTTATAGTCCAAAAGCTGCATAGTTATACCTATAACTTCATGCCCCTCTTGCTTAAGGATTGCAGCTACAGTTGTGCTGTCTACTCCTCCGCTCATTGCAACAACTATTCTTTTCTTACCCATAGTTATTAAAGAGGTTACCTAAGCCCTATAAGTGAGACAAATTTATCTTGTTTTGGAAACGCGGGTCTTTCGAAGATTGATGGGTGAAAGTGGTTTAAACTAAAACCTCTTCGACGCCAATAATTGAGTAGTAGGATTCTCCACCTAGTATGAGCTCTCTGGCTTCAACATACTCACTAACTGAATAATACATGTCGGAGCTTACTATAACTCTCCATATCGGTGCAAGATCACATGTTGCTCTAGCTGAATCGGTTACAGCCTTAATTCCCTGAGGTAAACCATGATCCCCATAGACATTTAGAGTTTTGGTTCCAATCCCTATTTTGCCGCTTATAGCTATTTTGCCTTCGAGTTTTCTCTCCCTGGTAATGGTAGCAAGGTGTTGTAATACCTCAACTGCTGAACAAATTGCTCTTAATTCAGGGTTTGTCTGCTCTTCCGGGGCATTGAAAAATGCGACAATTTCATCTTTCATAAGTGCTTCTATAACCCCGCCGTAATTTGATATTATTGAAGATGCGGATTTTCTGTAGTCAGCAAGAAAAGAATTGAACTCAGATGAATCAAGGGTTGAAGTTAATTCTTGAAAGTCAGCTATTTTAGCTACAACCACTATAACTCTTCTACTTCTAGTTTCTTCTTCCTCTTCTTTGTCTTCTGCCTCAATTAGAGTTGGTTGAAATACCGGCTCGTCAGGTATTTCAATTTCTTTCTTTCGTTTCAACAGGTCAAGCATTTGATTATAAGTTTCAAATGCTCTTATCATTGTTACATCGTCTCCTGCTTCACTTGATTCAAGTTTTGTTGCCAAGTCACCTCTTGAAACTCTTTTCATACCTGCAATAAGTTT
>SPCL01000181.1 GCA_004525335.1 Thermodesulfobacteriales bacterium | reverse complement strand
GTCGGCCTTGCGCCAAACCGCTTTATAGCAAAGGTTGCAAGCGGCATGAAAAAGCCCGACGGGTTTACTGTGATAACAAAAGAAGATTTACCCCAAAATCTCTATCCACTCTCGCTCAGGGCCCTGCCCGGTATTGGCGCACGTATGCATGCCCGTCTTAAAAAGCATAATGTTCATAATGTAGAGGATCTTTATTCTTTATCCGGGGACAGGTTTTTGGATATCTGGCAAAATGTAGGCGGAAAGCGCCTGAGTTATCTCTTGAAAGGTGAGGAGATAGCCGAGCAGGAAACCAAAAGGAGAACGGTGAGTCATTCACATGTAATGGCACCTCAGATGAGGACCCCGGAGCGCTCGCGCGCTGTGCTTATAAGGTTAATACACAAGGCTGCATTTAGGCTTAGAAGGCTGAAATATATGGCCGGCAATATGACTATTAAAGTTAAATATTTTAATAGCAAAAACAGCTGGAAAAGGACGCTTAACATCGGGAAGCGTCATGACACACAAAGTCTAATTAAAGCCTTTTCAGATATTTGGAAAGATAGACCCAAAGGGCTTACGCCTCTTAGTGTTGCTGTAATTTTGTCGGAGCTAACCCCGATTAATGAGACAAGTTACTCACTGTTCTCAAACGAGTTTAAACATGATAAATTAGAGAGTGTTCTTGATAAGATTAATGAACGCTATGGTATGAACAGTATATATTTCGGATCTATGCACGACGCTTCAGAATCAGCCCCACTGCGCATTGCTTTTACTTCCATTCCCGACGTTGTTGCCGAAGGTACGAAGTCGGAACGCGCCAGTCTGTCGGAGCACAAATAGGAAACTCAATTTAGATTGTCCCATAGTAAATTTTATTAGCGGATTTAGTCTTTGGGGAATGAAAATAGATACTGGCTTGTGTCTTTAGAGACCTCGAAAGTTTTTGAAGTGACTTTATTAACAAACTTAATTGATTTGCCGTCCGTGATAAGGTTCCAGTTTTGAGGCGTTTCTAAGACGTCGGGCATTTTTTGTTTTATGAACTGAATTATATCCCGGAACCGGTTTAAATGTATCCCCTTTTTCTGAAGAGATACGAGCCATCTGATGATAATAAAGTCCTTTGTAGAATAAAGTTTGGGAACCCCCCTTCCCTGCGATTTCTTCAAACTCGGTACCACTAGATCGGTGTGCTCATAATAGTAAAGATGATCAAAATCTAGTTTTATTCCCTCAAGTGCCTCTATGAGATGAATTATATCTATACTTTTAAGCCCGTTCTCTACTTTCTTTATACAAATACCTTTGGGTTTATTTTGTTCTTCTTTTTCTGGTTTGCTTGGATTTCCTGAAATGTAGCCTGATTTCATAGTTTCAAAACTATCATAAACGCTCTACTAGATCAATTGTTCTTGACAGCAGGTAAAGTGCTATCTATTTTTCTAGTTCCGAATGGAGGAGAAATAGGTATGACAAATGGTCAGAAATTAAGAAAAATTTTATCAGATCCAGGGATTTTAGTTCTGCCAGGGGTTCATGATTGCGTGAGCGCTAAGCTGTCTGAAAAGGCCGGTTTCGAAGTGGCATTTACAAGCGGATTCGGCATATCGGCAACAATGTTAGGGAGGCCTGATTTTGGTTTTCTAACAGCAACGGAGATGCTTTGGAGCGTAAGTCGAATTGTGAGCTCAGTCGATATACCCGTTGTGGTAGATATTGACACCGGATATGGAAACCCCTTAAACGTTATTCAAACAGTAGAGGAAGTTGTGAGAATTGGAGCAGGTGGAATTATTCTTGAAGATCAACAGTGGCCTAAAAAGTGCGGACACTTTGAAGGGAAGCGAGTGATTACGATGCAAGAGCATGTTGAGAAGATACATGCTGCTGTAGAAGCACGTGGGGACAGTGAGCTGGTTATAATCGGGCGGACTGACTCAAGGGCTTCTGATGGTATTCAAGAAGCGATTAATAGAGGACAAGCATACTTTGAAGCCGGGGCAGATATTGTTTTTATAGAGGCTCCTCAAAGCGTGGAAGAGCTTAAGGAAATTGCAGAGGCATTTAGTGGGGGCATTCCCCTTTTTGCCAATATGGTTGAGGGAGGGAAGACTCCATTTTTAAGCGCAAAGGAATTAGAGGACTTAGGATATAAAATCGTTGTTTATCCTCTAGCAGGGTTGTTCTCGGCAACTAGAGCTATTGAATCTTGTTTCACATATCTTAAGGAACACGGGACGAGTGAAGGATTTCAAGACATGCTCAAATTTAAGGATTTTGAAGAGGTTATTCAAACTGCAAAGTACAGAGAGTTGGAATCTAAATTCAAGACCGGTCTCTAAAGTCTTATAAATCCAAGAACGAGTTTATATTAATAGCCTTGCCGTTTACTTTTATTTGACCCAGTCCATAGACAGCCTCTATTTCATAGCTGCCGTCCTTGATCACAAATATGCCTTGATCCAGCATTTCCTGTATTTCTGATTGTGCCCTGGTGTTAGCCAAAACCTGGAGTTCTTTATCCGTGGGGAGTACTTCGTTGTTAGTCTTTTTTTCATCAGTGATTTCTTCGATTTTGTAGTCTTTTAATAAATTATCCATGAGTGGTTTTGAAACAGATAGTTTTATCTCTGCCGATAGTGCCGCTAGGAGGAAGATGGGATTGGCTGCTAGTTCTGGATTATCAATACTATCTCCGCTTACCGAGATTGCAGCATGTCCGATAATTTCACCCTCCCCTGTTTTTATAAATAGTTTTGTAAGCTCAATTTCAGGCGCATTTTTAAAGAGACCTGGTAGTACTTTTATCATCTCGGCGGTTATCATATCATTTACTGTAGACTCATCATTGTTTTGATTTTGATCAAGAGCTATTTGTATTTCCTCAAATGCACTTTTATCGATATTCCTCATTTGAAGCTCATATATGCCTGGACCGTAGCTATTGCCGCCTACAGTGAGTGTTTCAAAACCTAAACTCTGAGTATGATTTAAGAGATCACCCTTTTGGTTTGTAGAACCGGCGAATTCAAGATTGGTTAGCGTTAGCTTGTTAAGCTTATCCCCGTCTTTACCCTCTGAGCTAAATTCTGCAATCTTAACGTCTAAATCCCCCAATGGGTTCTTATAATTTAAAATAGGGTAATCAAGATTAGATTCAATATCGATTCCGGCTATCTTAACTCGAAATGTATCATCTTCGATTTCTAAGTTTCCTGAATTAATCACTGAGTAAACTGTATATAGCTCAGGTGTGAAATTAATCAGCCCATCTAATCCCGACCATTTCATCTCTTTCCCATCATTTAATTTTCGTTCTACACTTGGTATGGAGACTTCTGAAGTGCCGTAGCCATTTAATGAAAGAGTTGTTTGTAAGTCTATAGTGGGCAATGTATTTGCGAACTCAGAATATTCTTCTTTTGCTTCGGTTTTAATTTGAGCTTGGGTTTCAATGATTGCCATTACTGGTTTTAACATAAACTTTCCTTTAGATAGTAACCCAACTGGAATAGGTCCATGATAAATAGTGTCTTTTTCGATAATTTGCAAAGATTCTATATCTTCATCCTTTAGGGAATATGTAGTTTCTGACAATGAGGACAACCATCCTCTCTTATAGCTTTTACTAACAATTTCCAGGTTCTCAAATTCCGATACTGTTTGAATTAGATTGTTGTATTCGTCTTCGGCCTTCATTCCAAACCAATAAGGTGGAACTAATATAGCTATCAGTAAGATAAAAATAATTATTAATACTGCTCTCATATTGCTTCTCTCTTTAGTTATAAACAAATAACTTGTGTTAGTTATTGTTAGTAGATTGATTATTTAACGATTGCTGAGCGCTCTTTAGATGATAGCTTAAGTCGCTAAGGAATTCACCTAAAATATTTTCAAGTGCAAGATTCCAACCATTCATCAAATTTTGTGGTGTAGCAGTTCCTATAGGTTTAGTGGATTCATATGTTTTGC
>SPCL01000280.1 GCA_004525335.1 Thermodesulfobacteriales bacterium | reverse complement strand
GTACAAGGCGGGTGACAGGGTTTCGGAAACAATCCAAAATCGCCTGAAACCATTATAAATATTGACATTGCTCTAAAACGGTGGGGTCGGTTTTGGGGTGGTTTTTTCCCTATTTAGTCCCTGAACGAAAACCCCCCTCTTTGATATTTGAATCCGGACGAGGGCAAAGTTATAGATTCTACTTCCTACTTAAAATAGATAGTAAAAGTCAAGCTATAAATCGCTCTGCACAATAATATCTGCCAGAAATATCTATACTTCTGATACTAAGCAAAACACTCTACTACTTTTAGACGTACTTCTCCATCTGAATGCATGGGGAGGGTTGGATTTAAAAAGTGGCTACGAGCATGCGCGTAGTTTTTTCCATTCTTTCTCTTCTAACTTTTGAAGACGTTTGAGCTCCCTTTGCTGAATGATATGTCCAATGATCTGAATGTTTCGCGCAACCACGGCCATTCCGACATAACGCTTAAACCCATGTAATCCGTGATCCGGACAGCGCTCTATGCCATGGTTTTTCAATGCACTAATTGATGACTCGACTGCGGAATGTTTACGCCGAGCTTGCATAAACTCTTCGGAGTTCTCAATTTCTTGGTTTATGGCAGACAGCTTGCCTTTGCGTGGTAAAATAACTTTGTCTAGTATTTTGGCAAGATCTTCTTGGTTGCTGGAACTGTGGAATCCTTTGTCAAAGCTGCAACTACAAAGATCATCAAACCGTTCTATTGTTTCTTTGATGATCGGGACTGCTACTTTATCATCCGTTTCATTCTGCATTACGCGGTGATGAAGTATAAAACCAAACTGATCTTTGACTATACAGACCCTAAGCCCTAGCTCGACAAAAACTCCTGCCTTGCCTTTTTTGATCCACTCGGTGTGCTCCTCAAATATTGAAAAAACCTTCTCTTCATGGGGGATCGTCTCACCTTCAATAGCTCTTCGGCGAATCTGATCAATCTGTCTTTCGGCATGAGCAATGTATTTCAATATTTCTTGTATTCTTAATTGAACTACAATGCTATCAGATCTTATCGAATAAATGGTTTCCCTTGCCTTTTCAATTATCGTTTCGGCAAATTCAAGATAAACTAGATGGGCATATATAATTAATTGCTCTCTTTTAGCTTTCTTTTTTTTATCTTTTGAATTCGATCGTTTTAACTGTTGAGCTCGGCGAAATGCTTTTTTAACCTTTTTGAGGTTGTCAATTCCTTTCCGCCAACCCTTAACACCTAAACTATCACACAAAGCCATTATCAACACTATGATTCTGCGCATGGCATCCAAAAGAAGATTGATGTCAGTTGGAAAGTGAACGTTAGTTTCTGTAACAGTTGTATCACAACTGGCTCTTAATCCTTCATCTTCCTTCTTGCCTACAATTTTATGACCGTAGTTGACAAAAATTTGATTAAGCTTATCGAGAATTTCGGGGGTAAATAAAGATACATTATCTTTTATCGTTTGCAATGCATAGTTATTGTCCCAGTCAAATTTGCCATGACCCAGCATTAAACGCAAATTCTTGTGATTGTTGGCCTGTTCATGCAATTTATCGAAATCTATATCGCAGTTTAACCTCAGCATCCCTAAAACAAATATCTTCCAAAAATCCATACCCCTGCGGCCGTTATTCTGATCAACATTTTCTGGAATTAATTCCACCAATACTTCAAATGCCTTATCTATTGTCTCCTTGTCACAATATATACTTTGGAGGCCAATGAGCAGCTTTGTGGTTTCATCTCTGGATTTTAAATCAAATTCGATGTCCTTGATGCCAATTTCACCTAATTTCATCTGCAGCTCGATCACTTTTCTCATTTAATTTCTCCGAATCTTTACTACATTTTAATCAAAAATTTAAATTAAAGAACCATATGCTGAATACCTAACTAAAGAATATTCACAATAATAATAGGTCCTTATACATTTTTGAGTAGTAGGTGTCAAGATATCAAATGAGAAATAATATAAATAATAGAGATGTTATTCGTTTGTCAATGGCGGCCTAACCATCTGTATTTTCAGGTTAATCCTAATTCCGTTCAACCACTATCTAGTTATTGCGATCCTGAGAGAAAGATATCAGCTAAAAAATAGCCCGTCGCAATTATTACACTTATTGGAAGTAAACTTATTTGAACGGAAATTACTCATTTCGATCTTTGAACCTAATCCGCGCAAAGCTCATACT
>SPCL01000199.1 GCA_004525335.1 Thermodesulfobacteriales bacterium | reverse complement strand
GCTCAGTGTGGATGATTTTATCTATCCAATGTTTGTAATGCCTGGAAAGAGTAAGAAAGTCCCTATAACTTCGATGCCCGGTATTTACAAGCAATCCATAGACAACCTGATTAAAGAAATTAGAGAAGCTAAGAAACTCGGTATCAAAGCGATACTCCTTTTTGGGATTCCCGAGAGTAAAGATGAGATGGGCACACAGGGGTATCATGAACACGGTATTATTCAAAAAGCCCTAAGAGAAATAAAAAAGAAAGTAAAGGATATTATCGTTATTACTGATGTATGTATGTGTGAATACACGAGCCATGGTCACTGTGGAATTATAAAAGACGGTGATGTGGATAACGATGAGACTCTTCAATATTTAGCCAAAATGTCGCTCTCTCACGTGGAAGCCGGGGCTGATATGGTCGCGCCTTCTGATATGATGGATGGGCGCGTAGGTGTTATAAGAGATGAGCTTGATCAAAATGGCTATAACAAAACTGCTATCATGGCGTATTCAGCAAAGTACGCATCTGCATTCTATGGCCCATTTAGAGAAGCGGCTGAGTCGCCACCTCAGTTTGGTGACAGGCGCAGTTATCAGATGGACCCTCCAAATGTTAGAGAAGCTATGAGGGAGATAGAGCTTGATATTGAGGAGGGAGCCGACATTGTGATGGTAAAGCCTGCTCTGCCATATTTGGACGTTATTAGAGCTGCTAGGGAAGAATTTGATCATCCTATAGCCGCTTACAACGTTAGTGGAGAGTATTCGATGGTTAAGGCCGCTGGCAAGCTTGGGTGGATTGACGAGGAGCTTGTTATGATGGAAATGCTTACTAGTATAAAGCGAGCGGGAGCTGATTTGATTCTTACCTACTTTGCAAAGGACGCGGCTAAAGTGTTGGCTAAGAAGTAAGTAGATTTAAAGTTCTCGATTTAATCCAAGAATTCATTAATCTCTTTTAAATTGCTGATTTTGTGTTGTTTCCCGATCGATTCATATTCGTTTTCCCTGTCTAATAACAGTGCTTGAATGCCAAGCGCGCGAGCTCCATGGAAATCGTTATAAATATTATCTCCTATATGAAGACATTGCTTTGGATCTGCTCCCATCTCTTTTAGCGCTAAGTGGAATATATTTGGATCAGGTTTAGCGTGTCCGGCTTCGCTAGAAATCACAAAAGTGTCAAAGTACTCATATATCTCCAAGTTATTCATTACATCATATACTCTTGAGTCAAAGTTGGAGATGATCCCAAGTTTGTAATTTTTTTCTTTAAGGGTTGTTAATACTTCTTTAGTCTCAGGGAATATCTCCCAAGCGTCGCTTCTGAACACTTCAAACAGCTCATCAAAATGAGCGTCGAACTTCTCAAACATTCCTACTTCTTGGTAGACACTTTCTACGATACCTCTCCAATAGTTTTTTTCGAGCACCTTTCTTTCTTCATCAGAAACGCCTCCAAATGCCAGAGGAGGCGCGGATGTAAAGGCTTTCGAAAAAGCCTTTCTAAGGTGATTGGGATCAGGATTTCCGCCGTGTTTCTTCGCCACGGATGCGTATGTATTCCCCAGACCTTGTTTAATAAAAAATAGCGTGTCTGCGGCATCAAAAAATATCGTGTTAATGTTAGCGTTTCTCATAATCTTATCCTCTTTGTAGACAGGAATGATTTGATATAGAATTACTTTTAGAAGGAGTATATTAAATGAGTGATACCAGAGAGACAAGGGTTGTTGCAGTGCTTGATGATATCTTTTTTGCATCTAAGATAAAAGAAGCAGCAAAATCGAGTGGTGTGAGATTGGATTTCATTAAGAATGCCAACGGATTCATTGAGAATATAAAGATTGACCCCCCTACCCTAATAATCTTTGATTTGAACTCAAGAAAGTTAAAACCGCTTGAACTTATAAGAGAGCTTAAATCTTCTCAAGAATTAAAGAACGTCTCAACACTAGCTTACTTGCCTCATGTTGAGGACAAGCTAAAGAAAGAGGGAATCCAAGCAGGTTTTGATATCGTTATTCCCCGCTCCAGATTTGTAAGAGAATTGGTTTCAATATTAGAAAATCTTAACTGATTAAAAAATGATAGTTAGTCCAGCTCAAACTGCTTGTTTGCTGGATGATGAGTCATAACCTAAATTAGGTCTGAGCCATCTCTCTGCTTCTTCTATTGATATACCTTTACGTTTGGCAAAATCTACGACCTGATCTCTATCAATTAGCCCTAAGTGGAAGTATTTTGATTCCGGGTGAGCAAAGTAAAGACCGGCTACCGAGCTTGGGGGATAAATAGCATAATTCTCTGTAAGCTCAACCCCTATATTTCTCTCAACATCGAGTAATTTCCAGAGAGCCCCTTTCTCTGTATGATCAGGGTATGATGGATAACCTGGAGCAGGTCTGATGCCTCTATATTTTTCTTTTATTAAATCCTGGGGTGATAGATCTTCTTCAGCTCCATATCCCCATTTGTCCCTGACTCTCTTATGCATCATTTCGGCAAGTGCTTCGGCAATACGGTCTCCGATTGCTTGTACCATGATGGCTGAATAATCATCATTGTTATCTTTAAAATTATCTGAGAACTCTTCGACTTCTTCACCGGAAGTTACGACGAATCCACCGATATAATCTTCTCTTCCAGATTCTTTTGGCGCTACAAAGTCAGAGAGAGCAATGTATGTCTCACTGTCTCCCTTTTCCTTTTGCTGGCGGAGAGTATAGAATTTTGAAATGACTTCAGTCCTCGAGTTGTCTGAGTAAATTTCTATATCATCGCCAGAGCTATTTGCCGGCCAAAATGATATTACGGCTCTTGGTCTAAATTGTTTCTCTTTTACGATTTGTGTAAGTAAGTTTTGAGCATCTTCAAAAATAGTCTTTGCTTGCTCTCCCCATTTCTTGTGTTCTAATATCTTTGGATACGAGCCCTTAAGTTCCCATACCCAAAATAATGGAGACCAATCTATGTAGGGAATGATTTCTTCAACGGGTACTTCAATTACTTCGGCCCCTAACTTTTCTGGAACGTCGATTCTTGTTTTTGCCCAGTCACTTTTGAATCCTTTTGAACGGGCTTTTTCAATTGGTATATATTTTGTTTTTTGTTGAGTTGAAGCGTGCAACTTACGTAGCTCTTCATGCTTGATCTCTAGATCGCTTGCAATCTTGTCATATTTTTCCGGGTTAAGTAGATCGTTGCAAACATTTACTACTAGTGAGGCGTCCTGCACATGACTAACAACGCCACTGTAGGCAGGGGCTATCTTTATTGCGGTGTGAGCCTTGCTTGTTGTAGCGCCGCCGATTAGAAGCGGAGTTTTAAATCCCTGTCTCTCCATTTCAGATGCGTTATATATCATTTCATCAAGTGAAGG
>SPCL01000156.1 GCA_004525335.1 Thermodesulfobacteriales bacterium | reverse complement strand
GCTGCTTATCCTTGTTTAATCTGCTCTTTCGTATGACTGTTATGATAACCTTTCTCTGTTATCTAGGACAGCCCCAAATTTTATTCATACACATAGTCGCTTTAACTTATCGATCTAATGTATGATAATCCTAACAATATCAATATTTATAGATTTCCAACCAAAATAGAAATAGGATTATGTTAATGGACGTATCAATATTCTTTAAAGGATTTTTAGTCGGCATCATTATCTCTGCTCCCATTGGGCCGGTAGGGGCTTTATGTATTCAGCGCACTATGACCAAGGGAAAGCTCTCGGGAATTTTATCAGGATTCGGTGCAGCGACAGGGGATTCTGTTTTTGCCATTATTGCAGTTTTCGGCCTCACTTTTATTTCAGGTGTTTTAAATGAGCAAGAGGCTTGGTTTAGAATTATCGGTGGAATCATCTTACTATACTTTGGTCTGAGAGTTTATCTTTCCAAACCAGGGGATTGTTCAGATCAAGAAAATGAAGTAAATCATTTCGGCACTTTCGGCTCAGCATTTCTACTCACAATTTCAAACCCGCTTGTTATTCTATCAATACTTGCCGTATTCGCTGTGCTTGGAATTGTTAATCCCACAGTTAATTATCCCTCTACAGCTTTACTTATACTAGGAGTTTTCTCAGGGGCAATATTCCTTTGGATTATCACATGCAATATATTAGCCAATTATAGAACCAGAATGGGGCACAGGGGCCTTATGTTAGTAAATAGAATCACAGGACTTTTTATACTTGCCTGCTCGGGTTACGCGTTCCTAAGCCTGCTTACAATATAATCCTCACTTATCCATCACTTCTGGCTTCTGTCCTCTAAATATTACAAGAAATATTACACCCGTAATAATCAAGGCTCCGCCTATGAGTTTTATTGCCGAGGGGATTTCCTTAAAGATAAAGTAAGAAAGCAGAACTACAAATATTGACTCCATTGGTAATACTGCCGTGGTCCTCGAGACATCTATAAGTTTAATTGCCTGAAACTGGCACGCCTTGGCAATATAGGCCCCTGTGATTCCTCCAAGCGCCATAAAGACTATATCTATTAGCCTGTGAGGCATCTCAAATGTTCCGGTAGCAACCAGATAAACAATAAGAGATATTGAGACTCCCAGGGCACGCAGGTTTGCGACAGTCAGCATGTTTAAATCACTTCCCATTTTCTTTACGATAAATGAAATACAGGAATAAAAGAACGCCGCGCCAATAGCAGTAAAAGTTCCAATTAATAGACCAACATCACTTTGATAAGCTACTATAACTCCACCAATTATTGTAATCACTATTCCAACACTTTCCCCTTTGTTGAGCCGTTCACCAAGAAAAATCATTCCAAGAAGGAGTGCAAATAAGGTCTGTGCTTTCATTAGAAATGACGTAAGAGGAATGCCTATGGTTCTGATTGACATTATCCAAAGCGCAGCCCCAACTGATGTAATAATTGAGGTATAAATAAATATTTTGGTATAGCTTCTTAATCTTTTAATTTCTGCTCTTTGAGACGGCACTGCTAGAACTACAAAAATAGAAAACACAAAAGCTCCGAAGAACCAAAAGAACATAGCACTCTCCGGGTCCAGATTTTTATCTAAGGCTCTGCCAAAAGCATAAGAAAGTGCGGTAAAAAGGGCTGTACCAATAAGAAACAAATAACCCACAATAGGGAATCTATTCTTATTAACTGTGGTCTTTTTTAAATCACTCATAAGTTGTCTTCGTTAGAACTCCTTCTCCACCACCATGCCAGCGCTGAGCCTGATATATTCATCCATACACTAAATATAGCGCCGGGTAGGGCGGCAAGTGCGCCAAAGTATGTGTTAGCAAGCGCAACAGCGAGTCCTGAGTTCTGCATACCTATTTCGATCGACACTGCTCTTGCTCTATTAACATCCATTCCGAAAAATCTTGCAACTCGGTAGCCAATCAAGAACCCAAAAGTGTTATGAATAATTGCAATCACGGCAACCAATAATCCAACACTCGCAATGGACGCTGAGTTTGCAGCTACTATAACCGCGACAATGAAGATTATCGCAGCTGCGGAAACAGACGGCAGGACCGGAAGCACATATTTTATCTTATCTTTTATTAGTATTCTCAGTAATACACCTAACCCAACTGGGAGCAAGATTATTTGTACAGTTGATATAAAGAGTTTTAAAACCGGCACATTGATCCACTCCCCCGCATATGTATACATTAAAAATGGGAGCATGATTGGAGCGAGAATTGTTGAAACAGATGTCATCGTAACAGAAAACGCAACATCCCCTCTAGCGAGATATGTCATAACATTTGACGAAGTCCCTCCCGGACATGAACCAACTAAAACTACTCCCACTGCAAGCAAAGGGTCGAGCCCAAACATTTTGGCTAAAACAAATCCAATAAACGGCATTACCGTATATTGTGTGACAACTCCAACACCCACATCTTTTGGTCTTAGGAAAACTCTTTTGAAATCATCAGTTGTTAATGTGACTCCCATGCCAAACATTATTATTCCAAGCGTAGGGACTATTAATGTTCTGAGATCGGCAAAGTAAATAGGATAGAAATATGCGACAGCAGAAAAAATTATTATCCAGAATGTAAAATAGTTTGTGATTACAGAGTTTAGTTGTGATAAGTATTTCAAAGGGGGTTTCTTTAAAAGACGAAATTTAACTGATTGGGAAAGCTACATAAGATTCAATTTTGTGTCAAACGGGCAACGCCCGTGTTTAACTATCTAGATCGACTGAATTAATCTAGGAACTCGCTACTTATCCTTACCGTCCAGAGACCCTTTGGCCTGATCCACGGCTATTGCAAGTTTAGAAAACCCCCCTGTCTTCACAATGTCCATAATCTCAACAACCTGACCATGAGGAACACTGTTATCAGCCCGGATGATAATGAGAGAATCCTTATCTTCTATATCTTTAAGCTTAGAAGGCAGATCGTCAATATTAATTTCTTTGTCGTTGTAATATACTTGGCCTGCTTGTGTGAGGTTAATAGTAAGCTGTTCTGATTTTACAGGCTCAGCCGAGCTTGCTGACGGGAGCTTTACATTAATACCCCCTGAAGTAGCTGCAAAGTTCAAAGAGAGCGCAAAGAATATGAGAAGATTAAACACTACATCCACAATCGGTGTTAGATCGAGTGTTGACCCTACGCCTGTTTTCTCATTTTTTTGTTTTCTAAATTTCATCCTGAAATGTCTCTTGGGTCAGTCGGGGTGGTATTTTCGCTTTCTCTAGCAACAATGACATATTCCATTATTTTCCTTCCCTCTTCTTCCATAAGGGATATTAATTCATCAGCACGACCAACTACGTATTTATAGGCAATAAATGCAGGTATCGCTACAAGGAGTCCAAAAGCCGTTGTATAGAGAGCCTCAGAGATACCTCCTGCAAGCTCTGGCGGGTTTACAATTGGTTTATCGGCAATTACACGGAAGATTTTGATCATACCGGAGATAGTTCCCAAGAGTCCAAGCAATGTTGAGACGTTACTAATTGTGCCTAAACCCTCCGCATATCTCATTAGCTCAAGAGTTTCTTTTCGCCCTGCTTCCTCTATCTCCTCTCTAAGCTCTTCTTTGGGTTTATATGAATTCTCAAGCGCTGCCAAGGCTACTCTCGAAATCGAGGAACTGTTAGCGCGAGCATATACCTCGGCTTCTCCTAATTTCCCCTGTGATAAGAAGCGGTATAGCTGTTCTAGAAAAACCTCTGGGATTATGTTCTTTGACTGCAGCACCCACATCTTCTGCAAAAAGATCGCCAGCCCCACTATAGAGCACAGAATTATAGGGTATACAAAGAATCCACCTTTTTGTATTAGTTCGAAAACACCTGTTCCAAAATCCATTTATCCCTCCGAATTAGAATCAAATACCTTATTAGATGAGAATGAATACAGTCTGACTCAGCGGCTATTTTAGTTAAATAGAATAACTCGGCGTTCTGTGAGGTCAACAAATTATTCTCACCTCAATTATTTACAGTTTCACTTAATCTGGAATAATATTGCTTTTAAGTGTGAAGTCGGTAATTTATAGCGCTTAGGATAGGAAAATGAGATATTCAAATTACTTTATTCCAACATTAAAGGATGACCCATCTGATGCCGAAGTAGTAAGCCATAAGCTTATGATTCGTGGCGGCATGATAAGAAAACTGGCCGCTGGTATCTATAACTATCTACCACTTGGTCTACGTTCAATCGGCAAAGTTGAAGCTATAGTTCGTGAGGAAATGAACAAGGCAGGCGCTATAGAGCTCCTCATGCCGGCTGTCTTACCAGGAGAACTCTGGGAAGAAAGTGGGAGATGGGACTATTACGGTAAAGAGCTTCTTCGCTTTAAAGACCGTGCGGACCGGGAGTTTTGTATTGGACCTACCCATGAAGAGATAATTACCGACATTGTAAGACGTGATATTAGCTCATATAAACAGCTTCCAGTAAACCTTTATCAGATACAGACAAAGTTTAGAGACGAAATTCGCCCTCGGTTTGGCGTCATGCGTGCTCGTGAGTTCATAATGAAAGACGCTTACAGCTTCGATGCGACAGTAGAGGGGGCTGAAAAGTCTTATTGGTCTATGTACGAGGCGTATACTCGCATATTTGAGCGCTGCGGGCTTGAATTTAGAGCTGTGCTGGCAGATACGGGCAATAT
>SPCL01000084.1 GCA_004525335.1 Thermodesulfobacteriales bacterium | reverse complement strand
CAGATAATATTTTACTCACTCTTTTGATATATACGCTTTATGCATATAAATGGTTTCATTACTTTGAGAAAAAAGTTGAGTAATCTAAAATCACTCATTTATTTTAGATTCTATAGCTTTCTCTGTCTTCTGAGTTTTATATACAAAGTAAGTTTCAAGTAATAACCACACCGAGAGCGCAAGTATTATTGCGGAAAGAATTAGGAGAAGGGGGTTGTTTGCAAAGGCTTTAAAGTTCCATAACATAGCGGCAATTGTCATAAGAACCAGAAACACCATCGGAATTAAAGTATAAATCACCGGGCGCTTGGTTTTCCATAAATAGATGGTTGCAACAAGAAGTGTTAATCCAGCAACAAGCTGGTTAGTTGCGCCAAACAGCGGCCAGAGTAAAAATCCCCCGGAACCAAGACCTTTACCAGGTGCTTCAACTAAAACAGCTAACAACAAGGCAGGTACAACAGCTAAGAGGGCTCCTACATATCTATTCTTAAGTGGCTTAATTTTATACGCTGTTCCTAACTCTCCCAGAATAAGTCTTTGTACTCTTGTGGCCGTATCAAGAGATGTTGCAGCAAAACTAATAACAATTACACTTATCAACGTGTTGCTGAAGACAGTTGGTATATGGAGTGCATGCAAAAATGTAGAAGCGCCGTGTACAAAGTTTGTAATCCCGCCTTTGGCAGCTAAGTCCCATGTTTCATAGTGAGTAAGCCAGTCTCCTCTGCTTATTCCCGCGGCAACAGCAAGTGTGGCAATCATTGCAAGTACGCCCTCTCCCAACATTCCTCCATAACCGATCATTCTTGAATCTTTCATTTTATTTAGCTGTTTAGAGGTTGTACCGCTTGCGACTAGACCGTGAAAACCGCTTATTGCACCGCACGCTATAGTCACAAATATGAATGGAAATAGTGGCACGCCTCCCGCGGCATTATGATTAAAGGCAGGCGCCTGCATTTCTGGATGGGCAACCAAAATACCTACGAAAAGAAGCCCTAAACCTAAAATAAGTTGATGACCATTTATATAGTCCCGGGGTTGGAGCAATGTCCAGACAGGAAGGACAGAGGCAATAAAGGAATATGCAAGAAGTAGCAAAATCCAGGTAACAATCTGGCTTCCCATTATCGCGGGTATCTCCATTGGTACAAAAGTCCCTACCCAGATCATTACATATAGCGTAATTAGTGCGAAAATTGAGGGCCAGAGTATAGGGACACCTTTTTTATAGAACAAAAATCCTATTATGACAGCTACTATAATTTGGAAGTTGACCGGCAAAACACTCTCAGGAAAAGCCACGAATAGAGATGCTATAGCGTAGGCAAAAACAGCGATAACAAAGAAAATAAGAAAATAGACTATTAGCAAAAATAGCGTTCTAGCTCTGTGATTAATTAAAGTTCCGGCCAAATCGCCGACAGATCGCCCCTTCTCTCTTACTGAAATTACTAATGCGCTGAAATCATGAACTGCACCCATAAAAATTGTGCCTAAGACTATCCATATTATAGCCGGCACCCACCCCCAAAAGACCGCAATAGCAGGTCCAATAATAGGGGCAGCTCCTGCAATTGAAGCAAAATGATGACCGAAAAGCACATGCTTATTGCTCGGGACATAGTCGATCCCGTCATTTTTTTCATGCGCCGGGGTTACTTCATCATCTGACAGACGAAAAATCTTATCAGCCAAAAATTTCGAATAAAAACGATAAGCTAGGAAATATAGAATTAAGACAATAATAGCCAGAAGCGCGGCATTCAATTATAATCTCCTCTTAGCTCAGTAGACCCCATTTCTTCATCCGATAGCGAAGCACTTCACGTGTAATCCCGAGCATTTCAGCAGTTCTGGTCTGGTTCCAGTTATGCAAATCCAGTGCTTTAGTTATAACTTTTCTTTCAATTTTGTAAAGTGATGCGTCGTCATGAGGAATGTCAATAACCATCTTATCATCCCCGTCCTGAACCTTTAGACTATCACCTTCTTCAATCTTCACGTATTTTGGGTTTAATAAACCATCCTCACTAAGTAGCACTGCTCTTTCAATGGTGCTTCTAAGCTCCCTGACGTTGCCGGGCCAGTCATAATGCAAAAAAGTCTTTCTTACTTCTGAAGGAATAATATTAATGTTCTTATTTAGATCAAGATTGAAATAGGAAATGAAGTAATCAGTAATCAGAGGGATATCCTCTTTTCTCTCTCTTAAGGAAGGCATTTCAAAATTTATCACATTTAAACGATGATATAGATCTTCTCTAAAACCGCCGTTTTTAACAAGCGATTTGAGATCATGATTAGTAGCTGCCATAACACAGATATCCACTGTTATATCCCTATTGCCCCCTACTCTGCGGAAACTCCTTTCTTCAACTGCTTTAACAAGCTTGGCCTGGAGAGAAAGACTCATATCACCAATCTCATCAAGAAATACAGTGCCCCCGTCTGCTTGCTCTAAGATTCCTTTATTTAATTTTTTAGCATCAGTGAAAGCGCCTGCTTCATGACCAAACAACTCGCTCTCTAAAAGAGTCTCTGGTATAGCCGCGCAGTTTAATTCTATAAATGGTCCTTGCTTCCGTAAGCCGTTAAAGTGGAGCACTTTTGCAGCAAGTCCCTTACCCGTCCCACTTTCCCCGCGAATAAGTATAGTCTTAGGATCAGTTTCTGTTAGCTTCTTAAATAAGTCCATTATCTCTTTAATAGACTCACTTTTACCCATTATTGAATCAACCCCATATTTTTCCTGAGCTCTCCTTGCAACAGCATTTAAGCTATTATTCAGCTCACTGATTCTTAGAGCATTTCTAACCATTACCTTTAATTTATCAAGCGGGAACGGTTTCTCTATAAAGTCATAAGCCCCGTCTCTTATAGCAGATACGGCCACCTCAACACTCCCGTGTGCCGTCATCATGATAGTTGGAGGCATACGTTCAAATCCTGACAAATCTTTAAGCACTTGTAGGCCATCACGATCCGGAAGTTTAAGGTCTAAAATAACCAGATCCGGATTTTCCCTCTTAGCAATTTGCAGTCCTTCCACACCTCCATAAGATGTGATGACAAAATATCCTTCCTGTGATAACGCTTTCTGGAGTTGTTTTGAAAGTAGTCTTTCATCTTCAATTATCAATATTAATGAACTCATTTTCACTTCCTTAGAATTTAATTATCCTCATCCAATCCCCAACATGAATATTTAAGGCTCAATCAGTTTGTCACGCTATTCCTTAAGCAATCGAATCATCATTTAGATTATTGGGTATTTCTACGACAAATCTTGACCCTGACCCTTTTTTGCTTGAGATATGCATCTTACCCCCGTGCGCCTCAACTATCCCATTAGATATAGCAAGTCCAAGCCCTGTCCCCCTTTCCTTAGTGGAATAAAAAGGTTGTAATATTTTATCAATATCCTTCTCAGAAAAACCGCACCCAGTATCGGAAACAGCAATTTCAACTGTCCCATTACAATTCTTGGTCTCTACTTTCACCGTACCAAAACTACCTGTAGCATCTATACCGTTAATCAAAAGATTTAAAAGAACCTGTTCAATCTGTTCATGATCTACGTTGAATTGATTTCCGCATCCTAATTGTTTCTCAATCGTAACCCCTTTAGATTTAGCTCTCATATTAACTAGACTAAGGGCTCTTTCTACTATGTCATTTGGCTCACACTCAATTAGCTGAAGACTCTTAGGATGGCCTAACTGGAAGAGCCCCTTCACTATTCTCTCTAACCTAACAATTTCATTTAGTATTTCAGATATTGTCTGCTTATGCTCTTCATTTTCGGTTTCCGCCTGCATAAGCTCAAGCGCTATGGCTATTCCTGATAGAGGATTTCTCACCTCATGCGCAACACCTGTAGCGAGTTCTCCAATTGTGGCAAGTTTCTCAGTTTTGATAAGCGCTTTATGCTTTTCTTTAATTTCCCTAGTAGCCTCTTCAATCTCAGTCTCTAATACATCATTAAATCTCTTTGTAGTTTCCAGAAGCTTAAGGATTTCATCATTCTTTTTCTGAAGCTCTCTATTACTAATCTCGATGTTATCTATCATGTGGTTAAAAGCTTGAACCAAAGTATCTATCTCGCCGCTGGACTTAACTCCATCAACTCTATAAGAGTAATCACCCCCTGCGACCGATTCCGCAGCTTTAAATAAATTGAATATGGGTTTTGTTATCACTCTCGGGATAAAAAAGGTGAGAATAATACCAAAGACAAGTATTACCCCAATTACTGTAAATACAGTTATATAAGAATACTTTATCTGGTCATCTGAGATTTTTACCGCTTCAAGCAGCATCTCATTGGCAAAGAATCCTTCGTTTGCTTCTTTTTTATCAGATATGAGATTAGACAATGTCGTATGTCGGCCTTTGATATTCTCTGCTGCTTTATCCAGATTGTATATGCTGTATACGGAGAATCCGCTAATCAAAAGCATAAGAAGAAACATCAAAGCATATCCAAACGTTATCTGTTTACTTAGATTCAATTACTCTTTACCTGGCCGAGTTATATACACATTAAAAACTCTACCTGTTAATGCTCCCAACTCATATCAATATTTTAGTTTCCCAATAGATAAATCAAACTCACTAAGGTAGATTTACTTTAGGCATTATATGCGGTAGATTGAATAATAAGCTTATAATAAAGGGTATAACTAAAATAAATTCTACACATTCTATGAAATCATATTGCTTAGCTTTAGCGCTTTCAACAATGTTTCTTCTCGGATGTTTTGTCACTCCCGAGTCTATTAGACAATTAAATCAGCGGCAAGACTCCCTTGAGGCCAAGATGGACGAGCTTTTGGAAGAGCTTAAGTCTGCTAACTCAAACACTAACCGCGACATTGAGAGAATAGAAAACAACCAAATGCTCCTTGCTGAAGAAATAGAAAGTATGCAGAAAAAGAATATTAAAATTGGTAAAAAATTAGAAGATGCCGCCAATAAGAATGAAGGCGACAAAGAAAACCAGAAAGCATCTTCTGCAAATGATATATATTCAAAAGCTGATACTAGTTATAAAAACCGCAACTATGAAGATGCAATATTGCAATTTCAGCAGCTAATAGATGCTTATCCACAAGACTGGAGAGTTCCCAACGCCTATCTAAAACAGGGCAATGCTCTTATCAGCCTCGGCAGGAAAAAAGAGGCGGGGTTTTTCTTTAAGACTTTAATCGATAAATACCCTGAGTCGCCTGAAGCCAACATAGCTAGACAAAAACTAAAAGCTATTTAGCAAATCAAATCTAATAGAATTACTCCCCCTGTAATAGAACAAAAAGCCGACCCTGCCTAATGAGTCGGCTTTCTAATAACTTCGTCGGAACTAAAATCTAATCTAGACTTATCCATGCATCTGTCCATGCAATACCGGACCCCGGCGCGTAATATAGTGCACTTTGATTACACCAACCCGAGTAGGGAAACGGCTTACACTCATAGCGCTTGCCGTCGGTTCCTTGGACAACTGTTTCACCTTCGTAGCCGCCGATTGCATCCGGGTAAATAAAATCCACCTCCCCTGTAGGATCGGGGCCGGGATCAGTGCACGTATCGCAGCAATCATAATCATTGCCGCCCCCTCCGTTATCAACCATCTCTATATCAACCTGAAATGAGAATTCCTGCTCAGATGATATGTAAACATTATTGTTCTGTGAGCTTTGAACAGGATTAATATTGCCGTCTGCATCGAGCACGCCAATCTTAACCAGTGAAGAGCTCACATTTACTTGCTGCGCTAAGTAAAACGGCCACTGATCTGCCCCTGTCTGAACATCTTGAAGCTCGATCGTGTGAGTTTCAGCGTCGCTTGATTGCGCGTCAAATAATCTAAAAGTAACGGTGTCACCTATGGCAAGATCTTGCTGAGCCCGGACCTGACCAAGTGATTTCCATACCACAGGTGTACCATCCGCAAACTCAACGTCCATACAGGTGTAGAATGCCTCCGGGCTATCGTCCCTTTGCCATATGCTGTAGATCATTTGCTTCCCCGATTTCCCTTGCGGGAACGGGCAGCTCATTTTGTATCTGCCATTCTCAAGCGTGACATCGGTAATAGTACAAAAGGGGGATTCTTCCAAATCAGACCACTTGAGCGGGTTAAGTGGGCTGTAGCCGTCCTCAGTTACATAGAACCTGTAATACTTTGTGCTGTGTGGAGCGGTTGCGATAAAAACAAACTCGAAGTTACCGTTACCGTCCGGAGCAATCATTGTTGTATGCCAGTCGTTCCGAGCAAGGTCCATTCCTTTAAACAGCTCCTTCCCCGCGCTACAGAGCTTGCCGTCAGGGATTATATCCCGGTGCATATCGTTTGCGTTCCCCTGATTGACTCCGTTCCAGTCATAAAGGGCCTGCGTTCCACCTTCCTCCGCTGCCGCCTTACATGCATCTGCCTTAGGGTTTTCAGGGTTTTCTAAAAAACAGTTATATATCCTGCTGACAGGAGTCTCCATCGTACCGTGACCGAATGCTTTTTCAACCAAGAGACTTATAGATGTTATATATAACATTACTAATACTAAGCTCGAAAACGCGATTAATCTCATATCGTACCTCCAGTTATTTTGTTAGGATATTAACCCATAAATTCTTAGAACAAAGCACTATTTCATTATTTATAGAAAAATGTGTAACTGTGCGCAACTATTGTGTAATTGTGCACAAAAGAACAAATGTTCGTTTGCAAATTTGAGGTATTACAGAAGAGACTTACAAGTTTGTGCCTATACTTTTAAGTACTTGGTAGGTTTCCGAAACTAGAGCATCTACAAGTTCTTGAGCAGTGAGTTTTCTAGACATTGCCGCCCCCTGCCCTGCCCAAAGCGACATGAAGTCTGAGTCCCCTTTATCTTTAGAAGCGTTTCTAAGTGATCTTGTAAGACTATTTTGAAGTGGATAGTTCGGGATTTCATCTTCAAGTAATGACATTTCATCAATAAAGCGGTTTTTTATACCACGAGCGTATTTACCACTGAAGGCTCTGGTCAACACTGTACTTATATCTTTTGAGCTTAAAAGCGAATCGAGCCAGGGTCCCGGCACACCAGCTTCTTCGCAACAAAGAAAAGCTGTCCCCATTTGGACTGTTGAAGCTCCCAAAGCTACAGATGCTGCTATCCCTCGCCCATCCATTATACCTCCTGACGCAATCACTGGAATTTCAACTTTATCGACAAGCTGCGGCACTAGTGCTAACCCACCTATCATTGGAGTGCCCTCTGTTGATCCAAATGTTCCTCTGTGCCCACCTGCCTCACTGCCTTGAGCAACTATTGCTGAGCAACCTGCTTCTTCTAACAAAACACCCTCTTCTACACAGGTTGCAGTTCCTATTACAAAAACATCTCGTTCAATCAAATCCCTAATTAATGCTTTATCAGGAATGCCGAAAGTAAAACTGAACACGGGAACCTTGTGGTCAATAATTACAGAAAGCTGATCTTCAAAACTATATTTTGGCGGTCCCGGCATCTGAGGGGGGTCAATACCTAGTTCATTTGAAAATTCTTGCAGGCAATTAAGGACTTTATCACTTGGTTTAGCAGCCTCACTAATCTCAGGCACAAAGAGATTTACACCGAAAGGCCTATTTGTTAGTTCTTTCACTTTACGGATCTCTAAATCAATCTGCTCAGGAGTGAGATATCCAACCCCTAGGAAACCCAAGGCGCCGGAGTTTGATACGGAAGCCACCAGTTCTGCAGTGCTCGGCCCCCCCGCCATAGGAGCCTGAATAATAGGATGCTCCATCCCAATTTGCTCAATTAACCTTCTTATATGATCCGGCCAGAAATTGCCTTGCATAGTTACCTCACGATGGTCAAATAATGATAATAAACTTTTCGTATCTTACAATATACAAGAATTAAAGGTCACCTAATAAGGAAGAAAGCTAAAGATATCTATGATTTTTTGTATACTTGGTCTATAATACTATAACCTGTTATAATGATTCACCCTAGCGGTGAGACGTTTTTTGAATTACATATCATCAAAGAAAAAATATTATTAATAGAGAAAAACTATGGCCTATAAAGTACTAAGTGCAATTTTTGTTATAACAACCCTTTTGTTTTCCTGTGGCGGAGAGGACCAAGTTCAAATTCCACCCCCCGTTGTTCAGGTCTATGTTACAACCACTACCAATGTACCGATATATAAGGAGTTCATTGGAGAGACGCAAGGGTTTAAAGATATTGATATTCGTGCCAGAGTAGAAGGTTATCTTGAAGGCATACATTTTGAAGAAGGATCCGAAGTAAAAAAAGATCAACTTTTGTACACAATCGAAAGCCAGCCTTTCCAAGAAAATGTTGCAGAAAAACAAAGCCAGCTTGCAGCTGCAAACATAGAACGAGTCAACGCTGAGAGTGATCTAAGCAGAATAAAACCACTAGCAGCAGAAAATGCTATCAGTCAAATCGACCTCGATTCTGCTCAAGCCAAGTATGATGCTTCTATAGAGGGTGTGAAAGCTGCTGAAGCCAATCTCAATGCTGCCAATATACAGCTAAGTTACACAAAGATACTTTCTCCCATAGATGGCATAATAGGTGGGACACAAGCCAAAGTAGGTGATTTTGTTGGAGCAAGTCCAAACCCAGTCATTCTAAATACAGTATCTAGTTTAAGCACCATACTCGTCCAGTTCTTTGTTACAGAGAATGAATACTTACAAGCCGCAAGAAGAATTATCGCAGAAACTGAGGAATATCAGGTAGGAGAAGCTAAAAAAGAACCGAATGATCTCCAGCTGATTCTTTCAGATGGATCGGTATATGGTTATAAGGGGAAATTCGATTTTATCGATAGAAACGTTGATCCGTTGACAGGGGCAATCCTTATTCAATCCTCTTTTCCAAACCCCGACCAGCTCCTTCGCCCGGGGCTATTCGCTAAAGTACGCGCCGAGGT
>SPCL01000277.1 GCA_004525335.1 Thermodesulfobacteriales bacterium | reverse complement strand
ATCATCGATTGGTTTGTGGTCGTATTATTGGGTTGTATTCTGGGTTACAAGCGCTAGTGCAGGCATAGACCTCGTACACTTCCAAAATAGAAAATGCAGAATTTGATAATAATCGTACGTGTTTCATGTAACAGGCATATTGAATTTCCCGCAGTATAACAAAGTATTATTGAATTACATATTTTTTCTTGGCCAAGCAGCCATTGTTAAGAATATACCCATTATCCCAATCAAACCAAATAAACCAGCTATCCAGTATTCAATCATATTTTCAAAACCAAGATTATATTCTAAAACAACGAAAACCCCTAAAGAAACAATTGTTGTAGCAAGTAAGTATTTGTGGGCATTTCCCTTATATCGATGTGGGCTTGCAGGACGCATTCGAATATTTTGTTCCCTGAAATAGGCATTGGGATTATCTAGATAAATTCCAGACGTTACTGCAACCAGAGCACTAACTATGGAAATAATGAAAAATAATCCAAATAACATGAATTCTTCATAGGATATGAATATTATTGAAAGCACCATAGATGGAATGCTAACATATATGCCAATTTTCTTTTTTCGAGAAAAACTGTGTTTTGTTTTACCTGATAATATTTCTCGTGCTTTTCTTTTTTCGTTTTCGAGAGTTCTGTAAAAACTTGCTTTTTTTATTTTATCTCTTTTCCAGAATGCATAAAATCCAAACGCGAAAAATACTATAAGAAATATTGCCATAAACATGGGGGCGTCATATAGAATTGAGACGACAGAAATAATCAGACTCATAATACTCAGAATTGACGCTATCCAAAAATTACGGTCAAACTCTTGCTTATCTTGGGAATGATTCATGGCGTTTTCCTCTTAACGAAGTTTCATAAACATTCACAAAAATGGGCAACGTAATCAATTTGATATCTGCATGACTAACTCAAACTCATTTTACAATGATTAGTAATACACATGCAAGAAATTCAATACTCCATGTCTCATGTAACAAGTGGGCTGAATTTCCCGCAGTATAACAAATAAATTGAAAGATAAAAAAAATAGGATAAGTTTAGTTTGGGTAGAACACTGCACTCATTTTAACGTTATATAGATAATATCCGTTTCCAGATCCAGATGTATAGGCGTAGAATGTGTTTGTAGTGCCTGCATCAACGTCTACTACTGCTTGCGATGTCACACTGTAATAAAATACAGTTCCCACACTAGATGAAGTAGGTGAGGTAACAAGGGTATAGTCAAGATCGTAACTAGTGGCACTAGTACCAATACCAAACCAAACTGCACTATTGAAACTTATGTAGACATATCCAGTTAGGGTAATGTGAACTTTACCGTCAGTAGGTGCAGTTATGCTTACACTACCCATCTCCCCAGATGCGGTTCCAATGTTGGTGTAATTGAGTATATTTCCTCCAATCGTTTGTCCTAGTTCTCCTTGTATTCCTTGTGGTCCCTGTGCTCCTGCTGGTCCTTGTGGTCCCATTGGTCCTAGTCCGCCTATCGGTCCTTGCGGTCCAGCTGGACCTGGGATTAGTTGAATGTTGTTAATTTGAGTCTGCAAGTCGTAAATAGCGTCCCAGATTGCAGCCAAAGGGTCAACCTGTTTTGCTGAGGCAAAAAAAGCCGTTGAAACGAAAAGAGATGAAATAATAATTAAAGGTACAGCTATCCCGACTGCCTTCTTAGTTGTTATCATTTTAAATCTCCCCTTCCTTTTGAAATAGTGCACTACTGATTGATGTAGTGCTGATTTTTCCCATCAGAATTGATAATGATTTTGTGTCTGTTCTATTCATTTTTTTCACCATTTAATAATCGATAAAACCGAGTGCCAATCGCACCTATTAAAGAACTAAGTGTATTCTGCTATGGTTGTAATTTACATATAGTGCCCGTACAAGCAATGAGAACACAAAACCAAAAACTGGGGTTTTTCTTCTCCTGCTGTAGTTGATATACTCGCAGTTACTAGAGACCCAATTTCTATCTATAGTAATAAACACCTAATACTCCGCAAGCATATTTATTGGTGAGAATGTGTGAAGATCAACACTGATAATATCCATAAGTTTATACTGAAAAATTATAGAAACAGAGAATTCTATGGATACCAACTACAAAAAACTCTTGCAGAAGAAGGGTATGAAATAGACATCACCAGGCTCTATAAAATATTGAATAACATGAACAAAGAAGACTTACTAACCTCAAGATGGGATAAAAGT
>SPCL01000206.1 GCA_004525335.1 Thermodesulfobacteriales bacterium | reverse complement strand
GAATCCATTCTTCTGAAGATATAATATCCTTTGAATTGATAATTCTCCCGGCACTACCCCTTTTAAGTTGAAAAGTTTTAATAACCCTTTTCTATCTTTATATAAATAAGTGAAAGTTATTCATAACAATTTGTCAGTTGTACGAGAACAAGACAGTCATTTTACAGCCAAAATAAAGATTATTGAATGATAACAGCATATTACACATGGCATGTAAATTGCAATTTAACTTCCGTTATGAAAACATGTACTGAGAATATCAAAAGAGAAATTGCTGAGATTTACAATTCGTTTAGTGAAAAACCAACGAATGTGGCAAAAGAACACTCAGCGCTTTACCACAGAGCTTGTAAAGTTTTCGGTTCATGGAGAGAAGCTCTTAAGGAGAGTGGAATCGACTATGAGAAAGCTCGGAATCACAAGAAGTGGACACGTGAAAAGATTGCAAAAAGAATAAACAGACTTCATAATGAGGGTAAGAGCTTAAGGCCCTCGCAATTGCGTAATAACGGAGGGGTAAAATTACTTTCTGCCGCTGAGTATCATTTCGGCTCATGGCGGAGAGCGGTTGAGGTTAGCGGATGTAATTACTTAAATGGCAGAAATCCACTCCTGAAGTGTAAATTCCATAAGAATGTGTAAAAGTTCAGACACATATGAGACAGTATGGGAACAGAGATTCAGAGCTCATTGACCTGGTGGTAGATTTAATGTGCCTTGTTTCAAAATAAATCCTGTTCTTAGGAAAATTCCGCAAGTGAAATCGGATTATGTTTCTCAGGCTTGTTTTGATAACCCCTAAGGAAAGGTTTTTCTAAGCTTTCTCGATGAAAGGATCAAAGGGCTCCTTTGACACTTCGTATATAAAATAACTCCGGGTCTCTTTATTTCTTAATTTGTCTGAAGATATATAGAAAAGGCTGCTTTATAAGAAACAGTAAAACGGTGCTGCTAAAGATGAGTGAGAAGAAGAATCTAAAATCTCCAGGGCTGAGATAAATCTGAAATTGCCATACTCCCATTTCCGCGTTTAAGAGTACGGTATCTCCCACTATTCGAGCATTATCTTTTATAGATACATCCAGATCTCCGGCTGTGCTAGAAACCTTCACTCAACACCTCCCTTTGGATGAATATTTATTAAGCTTTATTCGAACTACGCTCAAGGTGTTTAAATAATTTCTCGGCCGCTTCCTCGCCCGAACGGACACAATCGGGAATTCCAACCCCACTGTAAGCGTTACCCGCAAGCTCCATACCCGGATACCGCTCAGCCCTTTGGTTGATCCGCGCTATTCGCTCGAGATGACCGACAGCGTATTGCGGCATGGATTGGAGGTTTCTTTTTACCATGGAAAAAAGCGGCTCGGATGTAATGCCCAAAAGAACCGACAGTTTATTGTGTACGGCGCCGCTGAGGTAAGAATCGTCTTTGTCGTGAACCTCTTTACTTATATCCTCTCCCATAAAACAGCGAAGAAGCACAGTCTCAGGCGGCGCGCGCCCGGTAAACTTGAGACTGCTGAACGAGCATGCGCTAATCGGCAGGCCTTCTATTTTCGGAACGACGAAGCCCACTCCGTCAAGGGGGTGTGAAATATCTTCCCGTTTGTATAAAAGGTTTACGACTACAGATGAAGCATATTTGATTTGAGACAAATAATCCCCCAAAAGAGGGTCAAACCCCTTTACCAAACCGGATGCATAAATTGTGGGAATGGCGATAACAACTCCGTCCGCATCGATAGACTCATTATTGTTTGTTAGTATTTTCCAAGTGTTCCCAGCGGTCTCGATTCTTTTAACTGGTTTATTTAGCTGTATATCCCCCTCAGGGAGACTGGATGCCAGAGCGTCGATGAGCTCTCCCATGCCTTCTCTAAAAGACACGAACTGGTTGTATCGGGGGGTATTGTCTTTCATTTTAACTCCGTTTCTAGATTGTGCGGCCATTCTCATTGCCATTATCAAGCTTCCGTGCTTTTCTTCCATTTCTGCGAACTGTGGCAGTGCGGCCCGGACGCTGAGATTCTCAGGACTAGCGCCGTAAATCCCGCTGACGAGGGGTTGAACAATCAGATTGAACGCTTCGCTCCCGAGTCGGCGCGTAAAAAAAGACTCCACGCTCTCGTCCTCTTTTGATTTTCTCCGGGGCAGCACTAAATCAAGGGACATCCGAAGTTTGCCACGGAGTGAAAATAACGGAGAGAAAACAAAAGGCGCCAGTCGAGTTGGAGCAAACGAAAACCCCTCGGGCATTGGTATCAGTCTGTCGCGCCGGGCCACGAATATGCGTCTGGATTCGTCGCTGGTTTCTATTAATCTTGATTCCATGCCCAGCCGGAGGCAAAGATCGAGGGCCCAAGGCTTTGTAGTGATAAATGAATCGGGGCCCCCCTCGATCAGTAAACCGTCCGTTACTTTTGAGGAAATCATACCGCCCAGCCTGCCGCTCCTTTCAAGCACAATGGTCTCGGTGTCAAGACCGCTCTTTGCGCTTAATTCGTATATACGGTGCGCCGCGCTTAGACCGCTTACACCTCCTCCTATAACAATTATCCGGACAGGTTTATTTTTAGATGTTTGCATAAGTTTTTCCCAATACGACATTAAAGCGTCTAAGCGTTAATCCCTATATCCTCATATCTTCGGAATCGTTCCTGAAGTTAATTTAACACAAGACCAAGCTCAGTTGAAATAGTGCAAAAGCAGTGCCAGTACAATTGTCTTATCCTGCAGGGTTTTTTGGTTATGGAATATGTAAGGTGTCAGAAATTCATACAAAAAAATCCTATTTTTTATTGAGTTATCAAAGATACCGTTCATACGGTAATCGGAGCTGCCTCACTCTTTAATCAAGTATATCCGATTAAAATTCAGTCCTTTCCTGCAGAAGTCTCTTATTGGCATAGGAATTGCACTATAAACTTTTATGAATAGAAATGGTCATGACGCTCGAAGTGCAATGATGAAAAAACTACGGGATATCGATTTTTCCGTCTCTCCCTTTATTGTTATCTGGGAAATCACGCAGGCCTGTGATCTTGCGTGCCGCCACTGTAGAGCGGAAGCGATAGACTGGCGCGATCCCCGGGAACTCACGACGGAGGAAGGGTTGGATCTAATTGATCAGGTTCATTCGATGGGAGCGCAGATAATGGTATTGACCGGAGGAGACCCGGCAAAGAGGGGCGATATCTTTGATTTGATCCGTCACGGCTCTGAGCTTGGACTCAGAATGGCGACT